>NZ_JBEYKR010000170.1:0-13936 GCF_040703535.1 Streptomyces sp. NPDC007346 | reverse complement strand
CCGGGGCCCAGGCCCCGGCGAGCCGCCCCTCGCCCGCCGCGTGGGCGGCGGCCGCGACCACCCCGATCACGGCGGCGACGACGAGCAGATCGCGGGCCGCGCCCGCACCCGTCTCCCAGGACTGTTCGGCGCGCTGGGCGCGGGCCAGGCGCCGGCCGCCTGACCTCAGCCGGGCCCGGGTGCGGTTCAGGGCGCCCGCCATCAGCAGCTCACGCAGGCCGTCGACGGCCTCCACGCTCTCCGCGGAGACTCCCGCGAGCTCGGCCCGGGTCCGCGCCCCGCGCACGGCCCGCCCCCGCGCCTCCAGCAGGGGCGACCACAGGAGCAGGAGGGCCGCGGGCACGACGGCGAGCAGCAGCCACGGGCCGAGGAGGCCCAGCACGGTGGCGGCCACCGCGAAGACGACGCCGGAGGCGAGGAGTTGGGCGATGGCGTGGGCGTAGAAGAACTCCAGCGCCTCCACATCGCCGAGCGCGGTCGCGGCGAGGTCCCCGCTGCGGCGCCCCGCGATCCGGGCGGGGGCGGAGCGGGCGAGCCCGTCGAAGACCCGGACGCGCAGTTCGGCCAGGACCCGGTAGGCGAGGTCGTGCGAGAGGTCCATCTCGCGCCAGGTGGCGAGCGCCCTGAGCAGGACGAGCCCGATGAGGACGGCCACGGTGGCGGCCGACGGCGGCCGGTGTTCGATCACCGCCGTACCGACGGTGTGGGCGGCGAGGGTGACCAGGGCGACGAGGGCCGCCTGATCGACGAGGGCGGCGAGGCAGGTGCGCAGGACGGTGGCGCGGTGGGCGCCGAGGACGGGGAGGAGGGAGCGCAGGGCGCCGGTGTCCTGGGGGTGGTGGGAGGTCGGGCCGGGTGCGGGCTCGGGCGGGGTCATGCGGCGTGCTCCTCCTGGGTGGTCCGGCCCGCCGCGACGAGCGAGGCGTACACGCCACCGCCCGCCAGCAGTCCGCTGTGGTCGCCGGACGCCTCGATGCGCCCGCCGTCCAGGACGACGATGTGGTCGGCGTGGCGTACGGCGTCGAGCCGGTGGGCGACGACGAGGCAGGTGCGGCCCCGGCTCGCCGCGAGCAGCTCCCGTACGATCCGGGCCTCGCCGCGCTCGTCGACCGCGCTGGTGGCCTCGTCCAGGACCAGGACCGGCGTGTCGGCCAGAAGGGCGCGGGCCAGGGCGAGCCGCTGGCGCTGGCCGCCGGAGAGCGTGGCGCCGCGTTCGCCGACGAGGGTGTCGTACCCCTGGGGGAAGGCGGTGATCTCCTGGTGGATGCCGGCCGCGCGGGCGGCGGCGCGCAGGTGTGCGTCGGTGGCGGCGGGGCGGGCGATGCGCAGGTTCTCGGCGATCGTGGCGTGGAAGAGGTAGGTCTCCTGGGAGACGACGGCGATGCCCCGGCGCAGCGAGGCGAGGGTGTACGCGGCGGTGTCGGTCCCGGCGATCGTGACGCGGCCGCTGTCGGGGTCGCGCTGGCGCAGCAGCAGGCTCAGCAGGGTCGACTTCCCGGCGCCGGAGGGTCCGACGATCGCCGTGGTGTGCCCGGCGGGTGCGGTGAAGGTGATGCCGTCCAGGGCGGGTCGCTCGCTGGACGGGTGGGTGAAGTGGACGTCCGTGAAACGGATTTCGGGGGCGGTGGCGGTGTGCCAGTGCGCGTCCACCGTGCCCCGGTCCGCGACGGCGGGTTCGGCGGTGCGCAGCGCGGCAATCCCCTCGGCGGCCGAGACGCCGAGGTAGCCCGCGTGCCATTCGCGGGAGAGGTCGCGGACGGGGCGGAAGCACTCGGAGGCGAGCATGAGCAGGAGGTAGGTGCCGGTGGTGGCGGTGTGTCCGGTGGCAGCCGAGGAGCATGCCACCAGGACAGCGGCCACGGTGCCGCCCTGGACGGCGAGGTCGGTGAGGCCGGTGTCGACGAGTGAGACCCGCAGTTTGGCGACGGTCGCCCGGTGGAGCGCCGCCGACCGCTTCTCCAGCCGGTCCCGTACGCGGCCCACGGCACCGGCCGCGCGCAGGGTGGCCATGCCCTGGAGAGCCTCCAGGTAGTCGGCGGCGAGGGCTTCGTAGGAGTCCCAGTGCTCCTTGCCCCGCCGGGCGAGCAGCCGGTCCCACCAGCGCGGGCCGAACAGCGCGAGCAGCAGGGCGAGACCGAGGGCGAGGGCGGCGTAGGGCTCGATGAGCGCGACGGCCAGGAGCAGCAGCGGCGGGACGGCGGCGGTGATGAGCGCCTGGGGCAGGTAGCGGGAGACGTAGGCGTCCACCCCTTCGACGCCGTCCACGAGCGTGGCGCGTACGGCTCCGGCCCGCGCACCGGTGATCGCGGTGGGCCCGAGTTCACCGAGGCGGGCCAGCAGGGTGTCACGGAGCCGGATCCGGACGGCGGCGCCCGCCGTGACGGCGGTCAGCCGCTGGGCTCGGCCGAGCGCGGCGCGGACGAGGACGACGGCGAGCACCGCCAGGAGCAGCGGCGGGAGGCCGGATATGTCGCCGTGGGCGATCCGGGCGAGGACGACGGCGAGCAGTACGGCCTGGGTGAGGTGGGTGAGGGTGAGCGCGGCGAGGAGCGCGGTGGCGCAGCCGAGGGGGCGGCGGGCGGTCCGGGCGGCGCGCAGGAGTTCGGGGTGGAGCATCATGGGCGTTCTTCCTTGCCCGACGGGGTCGGTGGGGCCGGTGGTGCGCTGGGCGCGAGGGGTGGGGGGCCGGGTGGCCCGCCCTGTTCGGGGAGTGCCGGGTTGTCCGGGTGCTTCCGGTGTTCCCGGTGTTCCGGATGCTCCAGGTGCTCCGGGGTTCCGGCGAGGGCCAGGCCGTGGACGATCCAGTCGCGTCCGGCGGGATCACCGAGCGCGGCGCCGAGGTCGGCCTGCTGCCAGGAGCCGATGGGACGCGAGCGGAGTCCGAGTGCGGTGGCGTGGGCCTGGGCGACGCCGGCGGCGTAACCGGCGGCGAGGTGGCTGCCGCGGATCAGGGCCGGTGGGGCGTCGGCCGGGCAGCCGTGGGCGACCAGCACCGCGCCGGCTGTGCCGATCCACCGCTGGCCCGCCGCCCAGCGGGCGAGGGTCGGGCGCGCGTCGCCGGAGGCGAGGGTCCCGGCGGTCGTGACGAGCCCCGGGGCGTCGCCTCCGGCCGCCGCAGCCCACGCGGGACCGTCCGGCCGGGCGTTCTCGGCGGTGGCCAGGACACGGGCGAGCAGGTGCGGGGCGGGCGGGTGTGCCAGGTCGGAGGGGGCCGCGCTCCTTCGCGTACGGAGGGTCTCGTCCGTCACCGGGACGGGGCGGCGGGCCGGGTGCCAGGTGGAACCGGTACGGGCCGGGGCTGTCGCCAGTTGGTCCAACGTGTGCCGGGCGGCGGCGAGTTCGCTGGGCGGGGCGGTCCCGTGAGCCGGCTGCGGCACCGGGGCGGCGGCACGGGGCCGCACCGCCCAGGCGGCCACCGGATCCGTGACGTGGGTGCGTGCGGATGGCAACCAGAGGGCTGCGAGCGGGAGTTCGGGCTCGGTCCCGGGCCGGCACCTGTGCCACTCGGCCGGGCGAGGCAGCCCCGCCGCCGCCGAGAGCTCGGCGCCGTCCACGTCGAGGGAGACCCGAACGTCCTCGGGGGCCGCGGCGAGCGCCAGGGCGGCCGCGGCATGGCCGGTGTCCAGCAGGAGCAGCGGCCAGGCGCGGTGCCCGTAGTGCGCGACGGTGCGGGCGGCGGTGGCGGTGAGCACGACGACGGCTCCCGGGGGCGCGTCGGCGGGGGCCCGGCCGCGCGGGTGGGCTCGGTGGGTGTGCGGGTCGTAGGCGTACCGGCCGGGCGGCAGCGAGCAGCCGGGGCCGACGAGCAGGTGCGCCCGTACGGGATGGAGCGCGCCCGCCGAGGCGACGGGCCGCAGCCGGCCGGCCGCCGCCGTGCCGTGGGGCACGGCGAGCGAGAGCCGCAGGACGCGTTCCAGATCCACCGCTCCACCGGCCGCGGTCCCGGCCCCGGCCTCGAACCCGGCCCCGCTCCCGGCCAGGGGGAGTGCCGGGCCGCCCCAGGGGAAGGGACGCTCCGGCACGTACGGGACCGTGAGCGGCGCGCGGACCGCCCTGGCCTCGGCGAGGGCGCGGGTCAGAAGCCCGGAAGCCGCCGAAGGAGCTGGGGTCATGGGGGCGTTCTCCTTCACATGTGCGGCGGCGGTGCGAGGGTGAAGTCCGCCGGGCCGGTGGGGGGCCGGGTGCGCCAGCCCCGGCCGAGCGCGGCCTCGGCGAGGCGCGGGCAGCCGAAGTAGCCGAAGGCGGCGGGGGCGTTGGGGATCAGGCCGGAGACCAGGACGCGGGCGACGCGCAGGGCGGTTTCGGCGATGTCCTCGGTCGTGAGGTCCACGGTGATCACGCGGTGGCCGCCTGCGGTGAGCGCCGCGTCCAGGGCGGACCGGCTGCCGGGGGCGACCTCGGTGACGGGGACGGTTCCTCCGGCGGGTTCGGTGAAGCGCCGGGCCAGCGGGGCCATCCGGTCGTCGAGCCAGACCTGCACATGGGCGCCGAGGTCGCGTACGGCGGCGAACTGCGGGCCGCAGTCGTCGAGGTAGCGCCGGTCGGCCCGGTGGTCCAGGTAGAGGCCGCGTGCGAAGAGGCCGGCTTCCACGGACCGGTGGACCCAGCCGTCGGCGTCCACCGCGCCCTGCGTGAACACCCAGGTGTGCACGGCCTCCAGCACCGCCTTGCGGGCCGCCTCCGCCGGATCGTACCGGCAGGCGAACCCGGCGGCGTGGATACCCCGCCGGGGGTCGTGGACCAGGGCGGCCACGCACGGGGCGAACTCGGAGGGCATCTCCACGATGTGGACGTCCAGTTCGGCGCCGGCCAGGTCCTCGGTGAGGCCGGGGACGCTCGCCGGGTCGATGCCCCGGGTGGGCCCGTCCAGGTGCCACCACAGCTCCAGGGCGTCGCGCTCGACGACTTCGAGCAGTCCTCGCTCGACGGCGTCGTCGAAGCCCTGGCCTGTGGCGATGCCCGCGTAGTTGAGGTGGTGGGTGCGTGGCAGTGAACGCAGGTCGCCCTGACGCCAGTTGAGGTGGGTGAGGGCGACGGGCGCCCAGCAGGGCTCCCCGTTCTCGGTGCCCGGTGTCCACAGCGCCGGGGTGCCGGGGGTGAGTTCGGCGTACGGGAAGCGGGGGCGCTCGTACTGCCAGGGGGCGTACGAGGGCAGTGCCCCGGGCCCGTACAGCCGCAGGCCCTCCGCCTCCAGCTCGGCGGCCGTGGCCCTGCGGGGCGCCCCGGGGTGGCCGGGCGGCGGGACGCGGTTGCCGCAGTAGCGTTCCACGGCCTCGGCGACGGCGGCGATCCGGGCGCCCTCGGGGTCGCCGAAGGTGGTGCCCAGCGAGACCCGGTCGGCCGGCCAGGCGCCGAGGCGTCGGGCGTCGGCGACCTCGGCGGTCATCGCGGTGTAGCGGGGCGGCGCTCCGGTGGGGTGCTCGACGGGCTCGACGCCGCGGATCACCCCGCAGACGGGGTCGACCAGGGATTCGATGGGCAGGGTGCTGGTCAACGGCATATCTCCGGTACGGGCTCGACGTATCGACGCCGGGCGACGACGGTCAGGTGCAGGGCGCTCCCCCGGGCCGTGACGGCTCTGCGGGAGGGGGCGAGGCGGGTGGCGGTCACCGGGTTCTCGCCGGTGTGCGGGTTGCGGGCGTGGGCCGGGAAGTGGTGTCCGGCGATCTCCGCGCGCAGCCGGGTCCCGGCGGGCAGCCGGCGGCCCAGGGTGCCGAGCGGCACGGTGAACTCCGCGGCCTGCCCCGGCGGGTCGGTGCGCCGGACGATGCCGAACGCGAGCGGGTCCGCGCGGCCGGCCGGGTCGAGTGCGGTGAGGCGTACGGCCCAGTCGGCGGCGGGGGTGTCGGCGGTGGCGTGGATGCGGGCGGTGGCGGGGCCGGCCAGGTCGAGCGGGCGGGGCAGGGGCGGGGAGAGGAGGAGGCAGCGGTCGGCGGGGGCCGTGCCGGACGGAACGGCCAGGTCGTCGGAGCGCACCGGCCGGGCCGGGTCGGCGGTGAACTCGGCTCCGTGCAGCAGCCGTAGGCCGGCGGGAGCGTCGAAGGGCCATGCCGCGGTCCGCGTCGAGTCCTCCCCCCGGCCGCGTGGGCCCTCCTGGCTCACCTGGTGCCAACGGCCGCTGCCGCCCAGGGTGATGACCCCGCGCCGCTCGGGCTCCAGCCGCCCGGCGAGGGCGGCGCGGGCCCACCGTACGTACAGCGCACCGAGGTTGAGGCGATCGGCTGCGCTCTCGGACCGGTCCGCGGTGAGGCGGTGGCTCCACGGTCCGAGCAGCAGCCGGGCGGGCCCGCCCCAGCCGCGCCACAGCGCCACGGTGTCCTCGGCGAAGGGGTCGCGGGTGCCGCCCACGGCGAGGAGAGGGAGGCGGCAGGCGGAGCCCCGTAGGACGGTCCGGCCGCGCGGGCAGTCGTCCCAGAGTCCGGGCCAGGAGGGCAGGGCGCGGCCCAGGCGGTCGGCCAGCCGGGTGACGGGGAGGTGTTCCAGCAGCCGGGGGTCGGCGGCGAGGGCGTGGGCCAGCGCGTCGGGGGCGGAGTCGGGGCGGTCGCCGTGCGCGGCCCACCAGCCGGCGCGGGCCCGGAGCCGTTCGGGCCCCGCGGGTTCGCGGGCGGTGTCGGCGAGGCCGAGGGCGGGGACGGCGGCGATGACGGCGTCCGGCCGGCCGTCGCCGGGGGCGCCGAGCGCGGTGACCAGGGCGCAGTGCGCGGCGTAGGAGGAGCCGGCGACGACCACCCGGCCGCCGCTCCACGTCTGCTCGCGCGCCCAGGCCACGGTCGCGGCGCCGTCGCTCTCCTCGTGGTCGCGGTAGGGGTGCCAGGCCCCGGGCGAGCCGTGCCGGCCGCGTACGTCCTGGGCCAGGGCGGCGAATCCGTGGGCCGCCCAGCCGCGCAGCTCGGCGCGGTGGGCGGTACGGCCGTAGGGGGTGCGGATCACCACGGCGGGGTGGGGGCCCGGCGCGTCCGGCAGGCAGAGGTCGGTGGCGAGCGGGGTGCCGTCGGGGGCGGGAATGTGCACGGTCGCGGTGTTCACGTGCGCACCCTCGCGGTGGGGGCAGGCAGCGGGGCGACCTCCGGTACCGGGAGTACGGGGTGCTCGGTGACGGTCAGGTCGCGCAGGTCAATGCGGCGCAGTCGGCGGCGGGCGGGGAGAGCCGCGCCCCGGGGCGGTGCGCCGGTCGCCCAGGCGATCAGGTCGGCGGTGAGCAGGGCCGCGATCAGGGCGGCGGACGCCTCGGTGGGGTGCGGCCCGGTGTCGGGGGTGCGGTGGCCGGCCCAGTAGGCGGCGAGTTCGTGGTGGGCGGCGGTGGCCGCGAGCCTGCGCAGGCGTATGTGGGCGGCGGTGACGTCCCCGGGGGCCGAGGCGAGGGGTTCGATCCAGGTGTGGGCGCCCTCGCGGTGGCAGCGCAGCCAGGCGGTGTGCCGGGCGGGCAGCCGGTCGGCGGCGTCCCAGAGCCCGGCGGGTACGGGCGAGTCGAGGCACCAGACCACGGCGGTGTCCCGCCGCCCCGCGAGTCCGGCCAGGTCGTCGGCGGTGGCGGCGCGGACCTCGGCCCCTTCCGCCGTGGCGTACCGGGAGAGCGGTGCGGTGAGTACGCGGTCGCCCAGGAGGTGGACGGTCCGCCCGGCGAGCGGTGGGCGGACCGGGGCGGTCACCGCGTGCCCGGCCTCCTCGAACGCCGCGACCAGACGGCCGAGTTCGGTGGAGTCCGCACGCCCCCCCTCCCCCGCTGTCAGCCGGTCGATCAGCTCAGCGGTGCCGACGCGGCCGGTGTCGACGCGCAGGAACTCCCCTTCGGGGGTACGGAGTACGGGCCGGCCGCCGGGTGCGGTGACGATCCCGGCGCCGGGGGCGAGTCGACTGCGGTTCACGGGGGCCTCCGAGGGGCGTGGTACGGAAGTGAGCGGGTGGTGCGAACGGGACGGGCCCGTCCGGGGGTTGCCCGGACGGGCCCGCCACGCGAGGAGCGGGAGCCTGCCTCAGCGGCAGGTGCCGCCTACTTCTCGTCCGCGGTGTCGGCCTCGACCGCGTCGTCGAAGGGGTTCTCGACGAGGGCGTTCGAGTGGGTGGCGGAGAGGTGGGCGAGCTGGCCCTGGTCGGCGATCGGGCTGAACACCTTGTTGTGCTCCATGAGTTGAAGCCTCCATTCGGATCGGTTGGATGGTTGCGACGCCGTTCTTTGCCGCACCACAGACACTAATGAATATGATTTTCATTCCGCAATAGCTGGGGCGAGTCGAGAGGGTGATCTGGGTAACAGACGGGCCACCCGCCCTCGGCATCGATCCCCACCCGCCCCCGTACACCGAGGACTTCGGCCAGCAGCCGCTCCGTGACCACCTCGCCGGGAGGGCCGTCGGCGGCGACGCGCCCCTCGCGCAGCGCGACGATCCGCTCGGCGAACCGCGCCGCGTGGTTGAGGTCGTGCAGGACCATCACGACCGTCAGCCGGCGCTCCGCGCGCAGCCGTACAACGGTCTGGAGCACCTCCAGTTGGTGCCGCAGATCCAGATAGGTGGTGGGCTCGTCCAGGAAGAGGAGCGGGGCGTCCTGGGCCAACGCCATGGCCAGCCGGACCCGTTGGCGCTCGCCGCCCGACAGGGCGTCCACCGGGCGGTCGGCCCAGCCGGTGACGCCGACATCGGCGAGCGCCCGAGCGGTCACGGGGTCGTCGCCTTCCCGCAGCATCCCGAGCGGCCCCCGGGTGGCGTAACGCCCCTGCCGCACCAGTTGCCGTACGGTCAGCGCCGGCACGGCCGGTGCCGACTGGTGGAGCAGGGCCACGCGGCGGGCGGCGGCCCGTCTGGGCAGGCGCGCCGCGTCGTCCCCGTCGAGCAGGACCCGGCCCGCGCTCGGGGTGAGCAGCCCGGCGGCGAGCTTGAGGAGGGTGCTCTTGCCGCAGCCGTTCAGGCCGATGAGGGCGACGAGTTCGCCCGCGCCGATGCTCAGGTCGACCCCGCGCAGCACCTCGCGCCCCGGATAGCCGAAGCTGAGCCGTTCCGCCCGGACCGCGTCCGGTGCTCCCGCCCTGCGGCTCTCCTCTTCCGGCACCTCTGCCGTGCCGCGTTCCCCGTCCGGCACTTCCGGCATGCCGCGCTTCCTGTCCGGTACCTCCGGCATGCCGTGCTTCCCGTCCGTCGTGACATCTCTCGTACCTGCCATGCCCGGCCTCCTGTCCGTCACCGTTCGTCCGTCCGTCGCCGTGCCACGACCAGCAGCAGCCCGGCCCCGACGAAGGTGGTCAGCGCTCCGACCGGCAGGGTCAGCCGGTCCGCGTCGAGCGCCACCACCAGCAGCCGGGAGAGCAGTTGGGCCGCCGCGTCCGCCCCGCACACCACGACCGCGCCGATCAGCGCGGCGCCGGGAAGGGCCAGGCGCAGGTCGGCCCCGAAGACGGCCAGCGCCAGATGCGGCACCAGCAGGCCGACGAAGCCGAGCGCCCCCACGGCGGAGACGGCTCCGGCCGTCAGGGCGACCGCACACACGAGCGCGGCCCCCCGCCCCCGCCCGGCGTCCAGCCCCGCGGCCGAGGCCTGTTCGTCGCCGCAGCGCAGCAGGGTCAGCGGCGCGGCGAGCAGCCACGCGGCCGTGCCCCACACCGCCGCCCACGGCCACAGCAGGTGCCAGTGCTGCCAGACCCGGCCCTCGGTGGAGCCGATCAACCACTGGACGACGCTGCCGAGTTCGCCCGGCGCCACCAGGAGTACGACGGCGGTGAGGCCGGCCAGGACCGCCGACACCAGCACGCCGTGGACGGCGGTCTGCTCGGGGTCCCCCTTCTCCCGCCCCACGAGCAGCCACAGCAGCCCCGCCCCCGCGAAGCCGCCGAGGCAGGCCGCCACGACGACCGCCGTCGGGGAGTCCCAGCCGGCCAGGCCGAGGCCCGTGGTGGCGACCGCGCCGAGGACCGCGCCGGGGGTGACCCCGGTGACCTCGGGTCCGGCCAGCGGATTGCGCAGGGCCGACTGGAGGACGAGCCCGGCGACCCCGAGGCTCGCTCCGGCGACCAGCGCCACCAACAGGCGGGGCAGCCGGAGTTGGCGGACGATGTGTTCGGCCATCGGGTCGCCGCCGCCGAGGAGCACGGCCCGTACGCCCTCGCCCGTGACGCCCCGCCCCGCGAACAGGTCCGCGCAGGCCACGGCGGCGACGAGCACCCCCAGGGCGCCCATCCTGACGGCCGGTGAGCGCCATGCCCGCCGGGGCGGGCCGGGCGCGGTTCCCAGGGCGCTCATCGTTCCGCCTTCCGCAGGACGGGGGGCGGGCTCGCCCGCCGCACGTTCTCCGAGGGGCTCGCCCACCGGACGGTCCCCGAGGGGTCCGTCCGCCGGGCCGCTCTGAACCGGCAGGGCGGCCCGGCCGGAGCCCCGCCCTTTCGCCGCCCGCCTCCCCCGCTTCAGCAGCACCACCCCCACCGGCACACCGACCAGGGCCGTCCACGCGCCGACGGGCGTCTCGACCGGGGCGAGCGCCAGCCGTGCGGGCTGGTCGGCGCAGAGCACCACCACCGCCCCGCACAGGGCGGACCGGAGGAGCCAGCCCGCGGCCCCGCCGTCCGGCCGCAGCCGCCGGGCGAGGTGGGGCGCGAGGAAGCCAACCCAGGCCACCGGCCCGCAGACCGCCACGACGGGCGCGATCAGGACGACGGCGATGGCCAGCGCGGCGACCCGCGCGCGTTCGACGCGTACGCCGAGGGCACGGGCGTCGTCGTCCCCCAGCCGCAGCACACCGAGCACCGGCACACAGAGCACGAGCGCCGGCATCGCGACGGCGAGCCAGGGCAGCAGTCCGGTGACGTCGTCCCAGGTGCGGGCGGACAGACTGCCCAGCAGATAGCGGTAGATGAGCTGAAGGTCGAGCTGGTCGGCCATCACCATGAGCACCAGCAGCCCGGCCTGGAGCGCCGCGGCGACGGCGGCCCCGGTCAGCAGCACGGACGACGGGCTGCGCCCGAACCCGGCGGCGACCAGCGTGAGCAGCCCGCCGAACGCGGCCCCGGCCAGGGCCAGGAAGGGCTGGAGCCCGAGCGGTACCGAGAGGGCGAGCACCAGCGGTGCCGCCACGCCCAGGGCGGCCCCGGAGGAGACGCCGAGCATCTCCGGGACGGCGAGCGGGTTGCGCAGGGCCTCCTGGAGGACCAGGCCCGCTGCGCCCAGGCAGCCACCGGCGACCAGCGCCAACACCATGCGGGGCAGCCGGAGTTCGGTGACGACGAGCCCGGCGAGGCCATCGGCCCCCAACGTGGCGAGGAGCCGGCCGGGCGGGACGTACGGCGTACCGAGGCTGAGGGCGCACACCGCACTCAGCACCGCCGCCACCGTGAGGCAGACCGGCGCCACGGGCAGCCGCCCGGCCCCGGTGCGTCCGACCGCAGCGAGGCAACGGGTCGCCGCAGTACGGCTGTTCACCGTGGTGCGAGCGGTCCCAGCAGTACGCCGGGTCACCGCAGTGCGGCCGTCGCCTCGTCGAGGACGACGCCCAGGGACCGGGTGCCGCGCCCCTTGGCCCAGACCTCGGAGTCGACCTCGATGACCTTACCGTTCTTCACCGCCGGGATCCGCGACCAGAGCGGGTTCCTGGCGAGCTTGTCGGAGAGCCTGCCGTCCGGGGCGCCGAAGGAGAGCGTCTCCACGAACAGGACGTCGACGTCCCGGGCGAGGATCTCCTCCAGGCTGTAGGAGCCGTCGACTCCCCTGCTCTTCCAGGGGTAGTGGGCGATCTTCGGGAGGAGTCCGGCCGCCACGTCGGTCTCCGGGGTGGCCACGCCGAAGTTCTCGTCGCTGCCGAAGATGATCAGCGCGGTCCTGTCGCTCCTGGCCTTCTCGGCCCCGGCCAGCTTGGTGCGGAACGCCTTCTCCGCCTTCTCCCCCTGTGCCGTACGGCCGGTGAGCGCGGCCAGGTCCCGGAGGTAGCCGACGCTGTCCTGCCAGGAGCCGGGCTGGACGGGCCAGAAGGTGGTGGCGCCCTTCAGCGCGGGGGCGAGCTTGCCGTGGGTGTCCTCCAGGCCGATCACCAGGTCGGGCCGGTGGGAGAGGATCGCCTCGACCTCGGGGCTGAGGAAGCCGCCGGGCACGACGGGGACCTCCGCCGCCTTCTCCTTGCCCAGGAACCCGGGGTGCGCGAGCACCGCGGAGTTGGTGGCGGCGGGCACCATGCCCAGCTCGACGAGGATGTCGTCGCAGAGGGCCACCAGACAGACGATCTTCTGCGGGGGCTCGGCCAGGGTGACCGTGACGCCCTTGGCGTCGGTGATCCGGGTCGCGGCCTCGATGGGCCGCACCTCGGTACTGGTCCTGGTTCCGCTCCCGGCCCCGGCCGCCGGTTCGACGGCCTCCTCCGATCCGCCGCCGGAGGTGCCGCAGCCGGCCAGCAGCCCCCCCAGTACGGCGATCGCGGCCCAGCGGCGGACCCTCAGCGCGGTTCGTGGCATCGGCTGTCTCTCACATTCTGTACGGCCCCGGGGAGGAGGCAGGTGCGACGGCGGGGCCCCGGGAGCCATCCCCACCACAGACCGGAACCTTACACATGATTATCATTTCCAATAAAGTGCCGGTCTCTCCCCTGCCGCACGCATCCACCTCGACAACGCCCCTCAGGAGCCCCCGTGCCCCACTCTCCCCATCTGCCACCCCTCCTCCTGGTCGCCGACCAAGTCGCCGGGCGCATCAGCCTGTTGGACCTCCCGGACGGCGACGAGCGGGCCGTACTCCACCACCGGCACCTCGCCGAGCACGCGGGGTTCCTCGCCCTCCCGGACGACCTGGTCGCCTGCGTGGACGACCGGGCGGGCGAGCTGCTGGTCCTCGACCCCTACGGCCCCGGCGCCGGCCGGCCCCTGGTCCGGCGTCGGGTACCGGTGGCCGTGCCCGCCGAACACCTGGCGGCCGCTCCGGACGGCCGGCGCCTCGCCGTGACCACCGGCCTCGGGCGCAACGAGGAGGCCTGGACCGGGCTCCTGAGCGCCGTCGACCTCGACGCACCGGACGGCGCCGTCGCCGTACGCGTACGGGGGCGCACCGGTGAGCCGGGGGTGACGGTCCTCGGCGGGCCGTCACCGCTGGTGGTGCTGCGCCACCGGGAGCCCGGCGAACTCCTGGTCCACCGCCACCGCGACCTGATGGCCGCGCCGCCTTCGTGCCCGCCGGTGGAGCCCGTCCAGCGCATCGGCCTGCCGGACGGGGACGGCCACGGGGACGCCCACGACCCGGTCACCGGGCGGGTGTTCGCCGCGGCGGGCTCGGGCGTGCACCGCGTCCGGCACGACGGCGAGGGGATCACGCCTCAGCCGCCCCTGCCGTGGGCCGCCGACGGACGCACGGGAGGCCGGGGCTACTACCTGCGGCTCGACCCCGTACGGCGCACCCTCTGGTCGTGCGTACGCGGCGGGCCCACCGCACCCGGGCAGTGGCCGGAGTGGACCAACGACGCCTGGTGGCACCGGATCGACACGGGCACCACGGGGAGGCTGGAGCTGGGACCCGGACTGGTCTTCCGACTCGCCGTGACCGCCCGGCACATCGCGTACTCGCGCGTCCACCCGGACGGCGACGAGCTGATCCTGCTCACCGCGCCGACCGGTCCCGGAACCCGGCCGCACATCACCGCCCGCCTGCCGCTCCCCGCGATGTCCGGTGCGCCACGGCGTGGCGGGACGCCGTGGGACGGCGTCCAGCGGCGGGCGGTGGCCGCCTCCCCGGGCGCCGGCCTGGTCGCGGTCAGCCGCGGCGGCCACGGCGAGGTCCATGTCGTCGACGCCGACCGGGCGGAGCCGGTCACCACCCTGACCCTCCCCACCCCGCTCGACGACGGCGGCCACCTCGCCCTGATCACGCCCGGCGACGGCGCGCACGCCGACCCGGTGGGCCGGTGACGGTGACCGGCCACCCCAGCGGAGGCACCTGACAGAAGGGCGGGTGGCGGGGCGGCGATCACGCCGCGCCAC
>NZ_JBEYKR010000169.1:0-14207 GCF_040703535.1 Streptomyces sp. NPDC007346 | reverse complement strand
GCCTCGGCCCCGCGCTGAGCTGCGGCGCAGCGTTTTCCGTGTCGGCAGGCGAAGTCACGAGGGACAGATTAGGTCCTCGCACTGACAACGGTCGAAACGGCGTTTATGCGACCGGCGGCAGGCGGCCTCGGAACGGCTCCCGAACAGCCCGGGGACGGCCCCCGAAGAGCCCGGGAACGGCTGCCGAAGAGTCCGCGAACGGATCCCGTAGGAACCCGGAACGCCTCCCGAACAGCCCCGGAACGCCAGGGGCTACCCCGGTGCGGGCCCGTATCCCCCGCCGCCCGGCGTACGCACCACCAGGACGTCACCGGCCTCCAGTTCGGCGGTGTCGCACCCCTCCAGCCGGTCCACGCCGCCGCCCGCCCGCTCGATGTGCTGCTCGCCGAGCGCCCCCGGCTCCCCGCCCCCCGCCCCGTAGGGCGCGACCCTGCGGTGCCCGGAGAGCAGCGCCACCGTGACCGGCTCCAGGAAGCGGATCCGGCGCTCCACGCCTCCGCCGCCGTGCCATCGCCCCGCTCCCCCGCTGCCTTCCCGGACCGCGAAGCTCTCCAGACGTACGGGCAGCCGCCACTCCAGGATCTCGGGGTCGGTGAGCCGGGAGTTGGTCATATGGGTCTGCACGGCGTCGGTGCCGTCGAAGCCGTCGCCCGCCCCGGAGCCGCTGGCGACCGTCTCGTAATACTGGACGCGGTCGTTGCCGAAGGTGAGGTTGTTCATGGTGCCCGACCCCTCGGCCTGGCCGCCGAGCGCTCCGTACAGGGCCCCGGTGACGGCCTGGGAGGTCTCCACGTTGCCCGCGACGGTCGCCGCCGGGTAGGCCGGGTCGAGCATCGAGCCGGGCGGGATGCGCACATCCAGCGGCTTCAGGCAGCCGCTGTTGAGCGGGATGTCCTCCCCGACGAGCGTACGGAAGACGTAGAGCACGGCGGCCATGACCACCGAGCGGGGGGCGTTGACGTTGCCGGGTCGCTGCGGCGAGGTGCCGGTGAAGTCGAGAACGGCGCTGCGGGTGTCCCGGTCGACGGTGAGCGTCACCTGGATCACGGCCCCGCCGTCGGTCTCGTAGCGGAAGCTGCCGTCGTGGAGGCGGGCGACGATCCGGCGTACGGACTCCTCGGCGTTGTCCTGGACGTGGCCCATGTAGGCCCGCACGACGTCGGCCCCGAACTGGTCGGTCATACGCCGGAGTTCCGCGATGCCCTTCTCGTTGGCGGCGATCTGGGCGCGGAGGTCGGCGAGGTTGGTGTCCGGGGAGCGGGAGGGGTACGGGCCGCCGGTGAGCAGGGCGCGGGTCTCGGCCTCGCGCAGCCGGCCGTCGCGGACCAGGAGCCAGTTGTCGAAGAGCACGCCCTCTTCGTGGATCGTCCGGCTGAAGGCGGGCATGGAGCCGGGGGTGGTGCCGCCGATCTCGGCGTGATGGCCGCGCGAGGCGACGAGGAACTGAAGTTCCCCCTCGTCGAACACGGGCGTGACGACGGTGACATCGGGGAGGTGCGTGCCTCCGTGGTACGGGTCGTTGATGGCGTACACGTCGCCGGGGCGCAGGGTGTGCTCGTTGCGCCGGAGCACCTCCTTGATGGACTCCCCCATGGAGCCGAGGTGCACCGGGATGTGCGGGGCGTTGGCGATCAGGTTGCCGTCGGCGTCGAAGAGGGCGCAGGAGAAGTCGAGGCGCTCCTTGATGTTGACCGATTGGGCGGTGTTCTCCAGGCGGACGCCCATCTGCTCGGCGATCGCCATGAAGAGGCTGTTGAAGACCTCCAGCATCACCGGGTCCACACGGGTGCCGACGGCGGTCCGGTCCGGGCGGGGCCGGGACCGGGTGAGCACCAGGTGTCCGGTGGTGCCGGCCGACGCCTGCCAGCCGGGGTCGACGACGGTGGTGGCGTCGTCCTCGGCGATGACGGCGGGTCCGGTGACGGTGTCGGTGGGGTGGAGGTCCTCGCGCCGGTGGAGGGGGGCCTGCTGCTCGCGCCCCTCGGCGTACAGCGTCACGGTGGCGCGGGGCCGCAGGCCGCCCTCGCGGGGTGCGGGGCCGGGAGGGTGGGCGCCGTGCTCCCCGGTGGTTCCCGTGGCCTCGACCGAGACGGTCTCGACGACGAGCGGTCTGTCCATCGTGAAGCCGAACCGGGTGCGGTGTGCGGCGGTGAACTCCTCGCTCATCGCGGCCACGGAGTCCAGCGCCACGGCGAGTGCCGCGTCCGTCCCCGCGTACCGCAGCAGGACGCGGGCGCGCGTGCCGATCGCGGAATCGGGCACCTCGTCGGCGCGCAGGTCGTCCCGGGTGCGGTCGGCCAGCTCCGCGCAGAGCCGCTCGACCCGCTCCCGTACGGTCTCGTCGAGCTCGGCCTCCACGGACTGCTCGCGCATCGCGGTGGCGTCGGCCAGACCGATGCCGTACGCGGAGAGCACGCCGGCCAGTGGGGGTACGAGGACGGTGTCGATGGACAGCGCGTCGGCGACGGCGCAGACGTGCTGGCCGCCCGCGCCGCCGAAGCCGGTGAGGGCGTAGCGGGTGATGTCGTGGCCGCGCTGCACGGAGATCTTCTTGACGGCGTTGGCCATGTCGAGCACGGCGATCTCCAGGAATCCCGCCGCCACTTCTCTCTCGGCCGGCCGGTGCCCGGTGGCGCGCCCGATCTCGTCGGCGAGGGCGGCGAACCGTTCCCGTACGAGGTCGGCGTCGAGCGGCTGGTCGCCGTCGGGGCCGAAGGCGGCGGGGAAGTGGGCGGGCTGGATGCGGCCGAGCACGAGGTTGGCGTCGGTGACGGTGAGGGGGCCGCCGCGGCGGTAGCAGGCGGGGCCCGGTTCGGCGCCCGCGGAGTCGGGGCCCACGCGGTAGCGGCGGCCGTCGAAGTGGAGCAGGGAGCCGCCGCCCGCCGCGACGGTGTGGATGCTCATCATCGGGGCGCGCATCCGCACACCGGCGACCTGGGTGCCTAGCTCCCGCTCGAACTCGCCGGCGTAGTGGGACACGTCGGTGGATGTGCCGCCCATGTCGAAGCCGATGACCCTCTCGTGTCCGGCCTGCCGCGATGTGCGGACCATGCCGACGACGCCGCCGGCCGGGCCCGAGAGGACGGCGTCCTTGCCACGGAACCGGGAGGCTTCGCGCAGGCCGCCGTTGGACTGCATGAACAGGAGCCGGATGCCCTCCAGGCGGGCGGCGACCTCGTCGACGTACCGGCGCAGCACGGGTGAGAGGTAGGCGTCGACGACGGTGGTGTCGCCGCGCGGGACGAGCCTGATCAGGGGGCTGACCTCGTGGGAGGTGCTCACCTGGGTGAACCCGGCCTCGCGGGCCGCGTCCGCGACGGCCCTCTCGTGGGCGGGGTGGCGGTAGCCGTGCATCAGGACGACGGCGGCGCTGCGCACCCCGTCGGCGTGGGCGGCGCGCAACTGCTCGCGTACCGGGTCCAGTTCGAGGGGACGCACGGTGTGCCCCCGGGCGTCGACACGTTCCGGGACCTCGATCACGCGCTCGTGGACGGCCTGGGGGAGGACGATGTGCCGGTCGAAGAGGTGGGGGCGGTTCTGGTAGGCGATCCGCAGCGCGTCCCGGAAGCCCTCGGTGATGAGCAGGACGGTCGGGTCGCCCCGCCGCTCCAGCAGGGCGTTGGTGGCGACGGTGGTGCCCATCCGGACGGCGGCGACCCGGTCGGCGGGGACGGGCTCGCCGGGGCCGAGGCCGAGGAGCAGGCGGATTCCGGCCACGGCCGCGTCGTCGTAGCGGTCGGGGTCGTGCGAGAGGAGCTTGCGGGTGACCAGCCGGCCGTCGGGGCGGCGGCCCACCACATCGGTGAAGGTGCCGCCCCGGTCGATCCAGAACTCCCAGCGTCCGGTCATGGCGCCATTCTGGGCCCGCGGGCGCGAGCCCGCAGGCAGAGAGCGGCCGGGTGCCCCCGGTGTCAGTCCAGGAAGAGCACCGCCAGCCGGGGCAGGTGCCGCCGCGTGGCGTCGGCGTCCTCCGCCTCCCAGGTCTCGCCGCCCGGCTCCCCGGCCCGTATCCGGACCCGGTCGGCCGCCTCCACGGCCGCGCCGAACCCGTCGGCCGCGCCCCCGGCGCGTGCGTACGCCCGCTTCGCCGGCCCCTCCAGCGACTCGTAGCCGATCCAGCCGCTCTCCCCACGGCTCATCCGGGCCACGACGGGCAGGTCCGCCAAGGAGTCGGGGTCGGCCACCGCCCGGGTGAAGACCTCCCGGCCGAGCAGGGCGAGCCCGTCGCGGAAGTCCATGAATCCGTCGTCACCGCAGCCGCCCTCGATGAGGTAGGCCGCGTTCCACAGGGGCCACCGGTAGGCGGAGTCGGTCACCTCGCCCGCTGTCACGGCGAAGTCGACGATCGCCTCGGGCTCCAGGGCCGCGAGCACGTCGGTGAGGGCGTCCGGCAGGGGATCGTCGGGAGCGTCCCGGTCGTCCGCCCGGTCCCCGGCCGCCTCACGTGCCCGTCGCACGTGCCCCCACCACTCGTCGATGTCCATGGTGGGAAGCGTAGGAGGGGGGTCTGACAACGCCCCCCTCCCACGGAACGGCAACGGGTCAGAGGGCCGGTGCGTCCGGCCCGATCCGGCTCCGTACCGCCGTCTGCACCTCGGCCTCCTCCGCCGGGTCGGCGGCGAGGCGGCGCAGGCGTTCGGCGACGCGGACGTCTCCGGTCTCGGCGTGCAGGGCGGCCACCTCGCGGGTGGTCTCCTCGCAGTCCCACAGGCACTCCACCGCGAAGCCCGTCGCGAAGGAGGGGTCGGTGGCGGCGAGAGCGCGGGCGGCCCGGCCCCGCAGGTGCGAGGAGGACGTCTCGCGGTAGACGTGGCGCAGTACGGGGGCGGCGCAGGCGATGCCGAGGCGGCCGGTGCCGTCCACGAGGGGCCACAGCCGGGGGGTGTCGGGTCCGTCGCCGCGTACGGCCTCCCGCAGCGCGCCGAGGACTTGGGGAGCGTCCTGGGCGGTGCCACGGCAGGCGAGGATCCCGGCGGCGGAGGCGCCGAGGGCGTCGGGGCGCCGGGCCCAGCGCCGGGCGCGTTCCACGGCGTCGTCCCCGCACATCCGCTCGAAGGCGGCGACGGCCGCGTCGGCGACCGTACGGGTGGGGCTGAGGGCGGCGGACTCGATGAGGTCGAGGACGGCTGGGTCGGCCGCCTCGGCGAGGTAGTGCAGGGCGGCGCAGCGGGCGCCTTCGGAACCGTCGCGGGCGGCCTCGATGATCTGGGGACGGTCTTCGGGACCTGCGACGGCGGAGAGGCAGCGGGCCGCGGGGACGTGCAGTTCGCTGCCGCGCTCCAGGGCCTGCTGGGCCCAGTCGAAGACGGCCTGGACGCTCCAGCCGGGGCGGGGGCCGCCGGGGCGCAGCTGGCGCTGCCAGCGGTCGAACGAGCCCTGTTCGGTGGCGGCCCGTACCCGGGCGCCGACCGCTTCGCGCGGGTCGTCGGCCCAGAGCCGCCAGGGGCGCGGTTCGAAGGAGTCCCGTACGGCGGCGGCGAGTTCGGCGGTGCCTTCCTCGGTGGCCGGAAAACGCCCCAGGACGGGCAGGGCGAGGGAGCGCAGGCCCGCGTCGTCGTCGCGCAGGGCGAGTTCGTCCAGGGCCCAGGCCCAGTTGGCGCCGGTGGCCGCGTAACGGCGGAGCAGCGCCAGGGCGTCGTCGCGTCCGTAGGAGGCGAGGTGGCCGAGGACGGAGAGCGCGAGGCCGGTACGGGAGTCGTCGGTGTCCGTGTGGTCGTCGGGGTCACCGAGGTGGCGCTCGATCTCCTCGATGCCGCCGTCGAGATCCAGGTACAGGCGTGCGTAGTAGAGGGAGCGGCTCTCCACCTGCCAGTCGTGACGGGGATCGCTCACGACGCAGTGGTTGAGGGCCGCGAGGGCCTCGGGGCGTGGCGCGGCGAGCGCGTGGAGCGTGCCGTCGCCGCGGCCCCTCTGCAGCAGGCCGAGCAGGGTGCCGCTCGGCGCTATGAACGGATCGAACATGGGAGAAAGCCTCACATCAAGCTGTCGACGCAACCGGGACTGTGCAGTGCCCCGTGCCGGTGGGCACGAGGGGGTGTCCGGGGGACACTCCTAGGCCGCGCAGCAACATGATCGGCCGACCGCCGTCTTCTGCCTGGTGTAGAGCATCTTCCTGCCTCTCGTCGGTGGCCCGAAACGGACCCGCGACGTCATGATGACCCAGCCATTTCGCCACCGCGACCACATTTACGACGGACCGGTCAGCAGGCCACTCGGCGGACACGCCCGCAGGTGCGCCCGCCGCCGTCTCAACGGGCACCGAAGCGTTCCAGCAGGTCGGCCTTGCCGAACATCTGGGCCGTGTCCCGGGCGGACGGCGTCCCGGCGGCGGGGTCGGCGCCCGCGGCGAGCAGGGCGTCGATGACGGCGCCCTCGCTCTTGAAGACGGCTCCGGCCAGCGGGGTCTGGCCGCGGTCGTTGGCCCGGTCGGGGTCGGCGCCGCGGGCGACGAGGGCGCTGACCGCTTCGGCGTGCCCGTGGTAGGCGGCGAGCATCAGCAGCGAGTCACCCCGGTCGTTGGTGAGGTTGACGGGGACGCCGGCGTCGACGTACGCGGCGAGCGTCCGCGTCTCGCCGGCACGGGCCAGGTCGAAGACCTTGGTCGCCAGCTCGACCACCTCGGGATCGGGAGTTTCGCTCATCGCGCGGGCCGCCTTCCTTGACCGTGCGGCGGCTGTCGCCGCCGTGGTTGACCGGGGGTGTACGGCACGGGGCCGTACGAGTGAATCGACAGGGTACTGCTCCGGGTCGGACATGACCGGGCCCGGATACGGCAAAAGATCACCTCGGTTGGATCCTGCCCGGCACGGGCTCCGGAATACCGCGCGCGGACCGGGGGCGCACTCCACCAGTCAAGTGAAAATGATGCTTATTCACTCGATTGCACCTTTTATCGTATAGATACTTCGCGTGATCCTGGAAGGACTCATGGTGACTGTCCCCTCAACCAGGAGATCCGCTCATGATCCTTTCCATCTCGGGCGTGGTACTGCTCGCCATCGTCGTCTTCCTGTTCTTCAAGAAGGACGGGCTCAAGGCGTCCCACGCCATCGTCTGCGCGCTGTTCGGCTTCTACCTGGCCGGCACCGCGATCGCGCCGAGCATCACGGCAGGCGGGGCGAGCCTCGCCGGTCTGCTGGGCGGGATCAAGTTCTGACGCTCCGCGACCGCTCCCACCCCTTCAGGAGACAGCTGTGGCCCGGCGACCACTCCCCCGCATTCTGTACAGCGGCAGCGCTTCGATCACTCGCGGCAGAGAGATCGCGCGCACGGCCGCCGACAGCGCCACCGATGTGCTCCATCCGCTGATCACGGTCCTGCGTGGTCTGAGGCTGCTGGCCGTCTCCGGCCGGCAGAAGTGGGTCGCGACCCCCAAGGAACGGCGTGGTCCCAAGCTGTTCCTCGCCGCGGCCTGCGTGCTGGCAGTGGCGCTCGTGCCGTACGGGCCGGTCCTGGCCCTGATCACGGTGATGGGCGCCGCCGCGTGGAAGGGGCGGGAGCGGACCCCCGCGAGGACCGGGCCGGACGATGCCGAGTCCACCCGCCTGCGCGCCCTGTACGAGGCGCTCGTGCCGTACTTCTCGGTGCCCGACGATCCCGACCCGCTGTTCACCCACGGCGGCGACTGGGAGAAGACCTTCGAGGGGTACGCCTTCGACGCCGACGGGCGGCTCACCCGCCTCCAGATCTCCTACCCGGCGTACTTCACCGACGGCGAGGCCGCCGCGCGGTCCCGGATCGAGCAGCTGCTGCACACCAAGTCGGGCCGCGGCCGTGAGTACCACTTCGCCTGGCACGAGGAGGCCAACCGCCTCGTCATGGCCGTGCTCGACCCGCTGCCGACCTCGATCGCCGCGCAGCGCTTCGTCACCGCCCCCGGCGAGAGCGTCCTCGGGTTCACCGACCCCGACGCGGTCCGGCGCACCGTCCCGGTGCGCGACGGCGACACGACCGTGGACGCCTCCCCCGTCGTCTGGCGGACCGGCAACCGCTCCACCGAACCCCACCTGCTGGCCGTCGGCCAGCCCGGCAGCGGCACCACCACCCTGGTCCGCTCCATCGCCCTCCAGGCCCTCCAGCAGGGCGATGTCCTCGTGATCGACGGCAGCGGGACGGGCGAGTACGGCGCCCTCCTCGGCTGCACCGGGGTTCTCGCCGTGGAGTCCGGCCTGAGCGGGGCGCTGGCCACCCTGGAGTGGGCGGCGCACGAGACGGAACGGCGGCTGATCTTCGCCAACCGGGCCCGGCAAGGCGGCCACCCCGTCCCCGAGGACATCAAGCGCCCGCTCTGGATCCTGCTGGACCGCCCCGGCGTCCTGGGCCACCTCGCGGCGGCCGACGGCAGGCCCGACCCGCAGGAACTGCTCCAGGTGCCGCTGCGGCACGGGCGGGCGGCCGGGGTCACCGTGGTCCTGGCCGACCAGTTCGACGCCCTGGAGACCCTGACCGAGACCGTACGGACCCACACCCGGGCCCGGGTGGTCCTCGGCCCCGCCTCCCGCGAGCAGATCACCGCCGTACTGGGCGAGGGGCCGAACACCACCCCGCCGCCGGAGGTCCCGGCCGGCCGGGGTTACGCCCGCCTGGGCACCGGCCCCGTCCTGCGCCTCCAGGTTCCGGCGACCCCGGACCCGTACGACGACGCCACGAGCGAGAGCCACCGGCAGGCGGTGCTCGACGTGCTGCCCCAGCGGCCGGGTGCCGCCACGCGGCCGGCCGCGGAGCCCGACGGGCCGGCCGACACAGCTCCTGACGCCCGCGGCGACGAGGACACCGCCGAGGTGCCGGTGGCCGTGAAGTCCGTACCGACCGGGCAGCTCGCCAAGGCGCAGGCGGCGATCGCCGAAGGGTGAGCCGGAGGGGCGGCCCTCAGGCCACGAAGCTGCGCGGCGCGTCGTCCCCCGCCCCCGCGCCGGAGCGCACCAGCTCCACCGCCGCCGCGAGCCGCACCGCCGCCTCCTCCGCGACCGGGCCGCCCACCGTGAAGGGCAGCCGCACATAGCCCTCGAACGCTCCGTCGACCCCGAACCGCGGGCCCGAGGGCACCCGTACGCCGACGCGCTCGCCCGCCACCGCCAGCCGGGAGCCGGAGAGGCCGCCCGTGCGCACCCAGAGGGTGAGCCCGCCGCGCGGCACCGCGAACTCCCACTCCGGCAGCGACCGGCGCACCGCCGCGACCAGCTCGTCACGGTTCTCCCGCGCCTGGTCCCGCCGGATCTCGACCGCCTGTTCCCAGCCGCCCGTACCCATCAGCCAGTTGACGGCGAGCTGCTCCAGGACCGGGGTGCCCATGTCGGCGTAGGCGCGGGCGGAGACCAGTGAGCGGATGACGTCGGGGGCCGCCCGCACCCAGCCGATCCGCATCCCGGCCCAGAACGCCTTGCTGGCCGAGCCGACGGTCAGCACCGTGCTGCCGGCCGGGTCGAAGGCGCAGACCCGGCGGGGCATGGAGATGCCGGCGTCCAGCCGGAGTTCGGTCATCGTCTCGTCGACGACCAGCACGGTCCCGGCGGAGCGGGCGGCGTCGACCAGCTCCCGCCGCTGCTGCTCGTCGGCGAGTGCGCCGGTCGGGTTGTGGAAGTCGGCCACCACATAGGCGAGCCGGGGCGCCGAGTCGCGCAGCACCTGGCGCCACCGGTTCATGTCCCAGCCGCCGATGCCCTCCTCCATCGCGACCGGGACGAGACGGGCGCCCGTCTCGCGCATCAGCTGGAGGATGTTGGCGTACGAAGGGGACTCGACCGCGATCCGTTCGCCGCGGCCGGCGAAGAGGTGACAGATGGCGTCGATGGCGCCCATCGCCCCGGTGGTGACCATGATCTGTTCGGGCATCGTGGGGATGCCGAGCGCGGTGTAGCGGCCGGCGATCGTCTGCCGCAGCGCGGGCAGCCCGGCCGGATAGTCGCCGTGCGTGTGGGCGTACGGCGGCAGCTCCTCCACCGCCCCCTGGAAGGCCCGGGTCAGCCAGGGCTCGGGCGCGGGCAGGGAGGCGCAGCCCAGGTCGATCATCGAGCCGAGCGACTCCGGCGGCAGTGGCTCCAGCCCCCGGGCGGGCAGCGGGTTCCCGGCCGGGACGGCGGTCCAGCTGCCCGCGCCGCGCCGCGACTCCAGGAACCCTTCCGCCCGCAGCGCCTCGTAGGCGGCGGCGACGGTGGTGCGGCTGACGGAGAGGGCGAGGGCCAGTTCACGTTCGGCGGGCAGCCGGGCGGCGACCGGGACCCGGCCCTCCAGCACGAGGAGCCGTACCCCGTCGGCGAGCGCGCGGTAGGCGGGCGGCTTCCGTCCGCCCGGACCGGTGGGCCGGGGCTGCTGGGCCTGGAGCTGCCGGGCGAGCTGAGCCGCCCCAACCGTCGAAGTCCACTGCGCCATCGAAATCAGTCCACCTTCCTCGAATTGGCCATGGTTGGTGGCCGATCCCCTGCCACAGGGTGACATGCGGCAGTCCACTACCACCACACCAGGGGGCAACACGTGTCCAGCACCACCGCCCGTGGCACCACCCACCTCACCCGGCGGCTGGTCCAGCTGTACGTCGGCCTGGCGCTGTACGGGGCGAGTTCGGCGCTCCTGGTCCGCGCCGGACTCGGTCTGGAGCCGTGGGGCGTCCTGCACCAGGGGCTCACGGAGCTGACCGGCGTCTCGATCGGCGTCGTCTCGATCATCGTCGGCGCGATCGTGCTGCTGCTGTGGATACCGCTGAGGCAGCGGCCGGGGCTGGGCACCGTCTCGAACGTCTTCGTGGTCGGCCTGGCGATGGACGGCACGCTCGCCCTCGTCGGCGACGTCGACGGCCTCGGGCTCCGGATCCCGGTGATGGCCCTGGGCATCGTGCTCAACGGGGTGGCGACCGGGCTCTACATAGCGGCCCGGTTCGGCCCAGGGCCGCGCGACGGACTGATGACCGGGCTGAACCGGGTCACGGGCCGCTCCATCCGGCTGGTCCGCACGGCGATCGAGGTGGCCGTCGTCGTCACCGGCTTCCTGCTGGGCGGCTCGCTGGGGGCCGGTACGGTCCTGTACGCCCTGGCGATCGGCCCGCTGGCCCAGCTGTTCCTGCGGGTGTTCGAACTCCCCGCGCCCGCCGCGACGGCTGCCACCGGACCGTCGGCGCCGGCGTCCGGCACGGCCGCCGAACCGGCCACCGCCCCGTCCCCCGCCGGACCCGACCCCGTTGCCACCCCTCCATCCGGGCAGGCCATACTGCCGCAGTGAAACCGAGCCGCCACCCCTATCTCGACCACGCGACGCCGATCGCCTTCGCCCACCGCGGCGGGGCGGCGGAGGGTGCGGAGAACACCGCGGCCGCCTTCCGCCGGGCGGCCGCGGCGGGCTACCGCTACTTCGAGACCGACGTCCACACCACGGCGGACGGCCGGCTGGTCGCCTTCCACGACGCCACTCTGGACCGGGTCACCGACGCCCGGGGCAGGATCTCCGCGCTGCCCTGGAGCGAGGTGCGCCGGGCCAGGATCGGAGGCAGTGAACCCCTCCCCCTCTTCGAGGAGCTGCTGGAGGAGTTCCCCGAGGCCCGGTGGAACGTGGACATCAAGGCCGAACCGGCCCTGGAACCCCTCCTGGAGCTGATCGGCAGGACCGACGCCTGGGACCGGGTCTGCGTCGGCTCGTTCTCGGAGGCCCGGGTGGCCCGCGCGCACCGCCTGGCGGGCCCGCGCCTGGCCACCTCGTACGGGGTGCGCGGCGTCCTGGGACTGCGGCTGCGCTCGTACGGGATCGCCGCGGCGCTGCGTACGGGGGCGGTCTGCGCGCAGGTCCCGGAGCGCCAGGCCGGCATCCCGGTGGCCGACGCCCGCTTCGTGCGTACGGCGCACGCGCTCGGGCTCCAGGTGCACGTCTGGACGGTCAACGAGCCCGAACGGATGGCGGCCCTCCTGGACCTCGGGGTGGATGGCATCATGACCGATCACATCGAGACGCTGCGTACGGTGCTGAGCGAGCGGGGAGCCTGGTCCTGACGCCGGGCCCGTCCGCGTCCGCAGGCGAGAACCGAGGGGGCGCGGGTTGAGCACCGGGACCGCAGGAACGGCAGATCCGGCCGGACGGCCACCGGGCGGCGGACCGGCCGCCGCCCGCAGGCGCGAACAGCACGGCTGGTACTTCTACGACTTCGCCTGTTCCGTCTACTCCACCAGCGTGCTGACCGTCTTCCTCGGCCCGTACCTGACGTCGATCGCCAAGGCCGCGGCCGGCCCCGACGGCTTCGTGCACCCGCTGGGCATACCCGTGCGCGCGGGCTCGCTGTTCGCGTACTCCGTCTCGGCCTCCATCGTGGTCGCCGTGATCCTGATGCCGATCGTGGGCGCGGCGGCGGACCGTACGGGACGTAAGAAGCCACTGCTGGCGGCGGCCGCCTATACAGGTGCCGCGGCGACCGCGGGGATGTTCTTCCTGGACGGCGACCGCTATCTGCTGGGCGCGTTCCTGCTGATCGTGGCGAACGCGTCGATCTCGGTGTCGATGGTCCTGTACAACGCCTATCTGCCGCAGATCGCCGAGCCGGAGGAGCGCGACGCGGTCTCCTCGCGCGGCTGGGCCTTCGGCTACACCTCGGGCGCCCTGGTCCTCGTCCTCAACCTGATCCTGTACACCGGCCACGAGTCCTTCGGGCTCGCGGAGTCCGACGCGGTACGGATCTGCCTCGCGTCGGCGGGTGTGTGGTGGGGCGCGTTCACCCTCGTACCGCTGCGCCGGCTGCGCGACCGGCGGGTGGCGCCGGACGGCGAGGGCGCGGTCGGCTCCGGCTGGAAACAGTTGCGGGCGACCCTCAAGGACATGCGGCGCCATCCGCTGACGCTCTCGTTCCTGCTCGCCTATCTCGTCTACAACGACGGCATCCAGACGGTGATCTCCCAGGCCTCCCTGTACGGCTCCGAGGAGCTGGGGCTGGACCAGACGACCCTGATCACCGCCGTCCTGCTGGTGCAGATCCTGGCGGTGGCGGGGGCGCTCGGCATGGGCCGGCTCGCCCGGGTGCACGGCGCCAAGCGCACGATCCTGGGCTCGCTGGTCGTGTGGACCGCGATCCTGGTCGCCGCCTATCTGCTGCCCGCCGACGCGCCCGTCTTCTTCTACGTCCTCGCGGCGGCCATCGGGCTGGTGCTGGGCGGCAGCCAGGCCCTGTCCCGCTCGCTCTTCTCCCATCTGGTGCCGCGCGGCAAGGAGGCGGAATACTTCTCGGCGTACGAGATGAGCGACCGGGGTCTGAGCTGGCTGGGGCCCCTGGTGTTCGGTCTGGCGTACCAGCTGACCGGCAGCTACCGGGAGGCGATCATCTCGCTGATCGTGTTCTTCGCCCTCGGCGCGGTGCTGCTCGCGCGGGTCCCGGTGCGGCGTGCGATCACGGCCGCGGGCAATCCCGTGCCGGAACGGATTTAGACGTTGAAGTCAAAGGCCGGTAGTATACGTCTTTGGCCTGCCCGGAGGACCGTTACTGCGAGTGGAAGCAGCTCAACCGTTGGGTGACAACACCCACCAGAGGTGACAAAGCGGGCAAGGGTGGGTACTCAACCCAGACAAAGCAGCGGCACGAACGGGCGACGCATGACCGGCGACGGGAATCTTTGCCACCGACCGGACGTTGACCGGATGACGACGACAGCGACATTTTGTCCTGTGGGCGACAAGCCCGGGAGGCACGATTCATGAGTGAGCGAGCTCTTCGCGGCACGCGACTTGTGGTTACCAGCTACGAGACGGACCGCGGCATCGATCTGGCCCCGCGCCAGGCGGTGGAGTACGCATGCCAGAACGGACATCGATTCGAGATGCCGTTCTCGGTGGAGGCGGAAATTCCGCCGGAGTGGGAGTGCAAGGCGTGCGGCGCCCAGGCACTCCTGGTGGACGGGGATGGCCCCGAGGAGAAGAAGGGCAAGCCTGCGCGTACGCACTGGGACATGCTCATGGAGCGGCGTACCCGCGAGGAGCTGGAGGAGGTGCTGGCCGAGAGGCTGGCGGTCCTGCGCTCCGGGGCCATGAACATCGCCGTGCACCCACGGGACAGCAGGAAGTCTGCCTGACCCGTAGCACCACCGCACACCGCGTACCACCGCACCGAGCGCGACAACAGCACAGCACAAGAGCCGCGGGGGGGGGGGCGACAGAAGAGGGGATGCAGGCGGCAGCAGGGGGAGGGGGGGCCCGGGCGCGGGGGGGGGCGCCGGCCGGAGCCAAGAGGCCGGCCAGAGTTGGAA
>NZ_JBEYKR010000168.1:0-14268 GCF_040703535.1 Streptomyces sp. NPDC007346 | reverse complement strand
CCGGCCGCGGCCGGCCGTACGCCCCACCAGACCGATGCCCGTCGCCGGGGTGAAGAGGATCGCGGCGACGGGCATCATCCATGCCGACACCCCCCGGGCCGCTCAGCGAACGCCCGTGGACCGGCGGCTGGCCGTGGGTCAGCCACCCTTGGGTCAGCCACCCGTGGGTCAGCCGCCCGTGGACCGGCGGCCGTCCGTGGACCGGCGTTCACCCGTGGACCGCCGGCCGGCCCACCACAGCGGCGCGAGCAGCACCGGCCCCAGGCACCAGCTCGCCAGCACGTCCAGCGGCCAGTGGTAGCCGTGCAGCACAAGGCCCACGCCCGTCGCCGCCGTCAGCAGCACAGCGGCGGCGGGCGGCAGCCACGCGCGCAGCCACGCCGGGCGGGGAACGGCCAGGAGGAGCAGGGCCGAGGCCCCGTACGCCACCGCCGCCGTCGCCGTATGGCCCGACGGGTAGTAGTTGACGGCCTCGGTCAGCGGGCCCTGCCGGGCGGTGGCCACCTTCAGCGGGATCACCAGCGCGGGTACGGCCGCCATGGTGAGGGCCGCGTACACCGGCAGGCGGCGGGCGCCGCGCCACAGCGCGTACGCGATGGCGCAGCCGAGCACCGGGAGCGCCACCGGCATGCCGCCGAGGTCGGAGAGGAGCTGGGTCACGGGGGCCGGACCGCGCTCGAAGAGGCTCCCGCCGACGCGTTCGTCCAGCCGGACCAGCGGGCCGTCGGCAGCCACCTGCCAGGTGATCAGCGCGAACAGCGCCACCAGGAGGGCGAGAAGAAGAGAGGCCGGCCACCCGGGAACAGGGGGGGTTGTTCCGGGATGGCCGACGGGACCGGGTCGCCGCGCGCCCCGGGGGGTGTGGGGCGGGCGGCCGTCCGATCGGTGAGGAGTCCCGGAGCCAGAGGCCCCGGTGCCGTGCGCGAAGGCACGCCCGGGACGGTGCTGGGGAAGCCCCGACCCGGAACCACCCGCGGTTTCCCGCGGGCGGTGTGTTTCTCTCATCTGCAGGAACCGTACGGCAGCAAGGGGGCGGCCGACAGTCGCAACCGCCACCCGCCATCGCCCCCGCACACCTTCTTCACAGGCCATCACGCGGAGGCCGGACGGCCACGGCGAAAAGCCGCCGCCGCCCGCTTCCGGGTTCGAACGGTCAGAGTGTGCCGAACGCCTGCTCGATCACGTCGAGGCCCTCGCCGAGCAGGTCCTCACCGATCACCAGCGGCGGCAGGAAGCGCAGCACGTTGCCGTAGGTGCCGCAGGTCAGGACCATGACGCCCTCGGCGTGGCAGGCCTTGGCGAGCGCGCTGGCCGCCGCCGGGTCCGGGTCCTTCGTACCGGACTTCACCAGCTCGATCGCGATCATGGCGCCACGGCCGCGGATGTCGCCGATGATGTCGCCGTTCGGGAGCTTGGCCCGCATCTCGGCGAGGCGGCCCTTCATGACCTCCTCGATCCGCTTGGCCTTCCCGTTCAGGTCCAGCTCGCGCATCGTCTCGATGGCGCCGAGCGCACCGGCGCAGGCGACCGGGTTCCCGCCGTACGTACCGCCCAGACCGCCGGCGTGCGCGGCGTCCATGATCTCGGCGCGGCCGGTCACGGCGGAGAGCGGCAGCCCGCCGGCGATGCCCTTGGCGGTGGTGATCAGGTCGGGCACGATGCCCTCGTCCTCGCAGGCGAACCACTGGCCGGTGCGGCAGAAACCGGACTGGATCTCGTCCGCGACGAAGACGATGCCGTTGTCCTGGGCGAACTGCGCGATGGCCGGCAGGAAGCCCTTGGCCGGCTCGATGAAGCCGCCCTCGCCGAGCACCGGCTCGATGATGATCGCGGCGACGTTCTCCGCGCCGATCTGCTTGGTGATCTCGTCGATGGCCTGCGCGGACGCCTCGGCACCGGCGTTCTCGGGCCCGGTCGGCCAGCGGTAGCCGTAGGCGACCGGGACGCGGTAGACCTCGGGCGCGAACGGGCCGAAGCCCTGCTTGTACGGCATGTTCTTGGCGGTCAGCGCCATCGTGAGGTTCGTCCGGCCGTGGTAGCCGTGGTCGAAGACGACGACGGCGGTGCGCTTGGTGTAGGCGCGGGCGATCTTCACCGCGTTCTCGACGGCCTCGGCGCCCGAGTTGAACAGCGCGGACTTCTTCGCGTGGTCGCCCGGCGTCAGCTCGGCGAGCTGCTCGCAGACCTCGACGTACCCCTCGTACGGCGTGACCATGAAACAGGTGTGGGTGAAGTCCGCGAGCTGCGCGGAGGCCCGGCGTACGACGGCCTCGGCGGAGGCGCCCACGGAGGTCACGGCGATGCCGGAGCCGAAGTCGATCAGACGGTTGCCGTCCACGTCCTCGATGATCCCGCCGCCCGCGCGGGCGGTGAAGACCGGCAGGGTGGAGCCCACACCTGCGGCGACGGCGGCGACGCGTCGAGCCTGAAGCTCGGCCGACTTCGGGCCGGGGATGGCGGTGACGACGCGGCGCTCCTGCGGAACTGCGGTCATGAGGGGCTCCTGGGGGGTGTTTCGGACGCTCTTCTTTTCTGCAGGCTAGGGGCGGGGACTCCACCCGGGCATGCTCCGATCGGGAGTGCTGGGCGCGTGTCGTTGTCCGTCACGGACAGAAGGCGGGCCGCCGGTGGGGCGCCCCCCTGCCGACCTGGTGCGACGCGGTGAGGGGCGGGCCGGGGCGGTCACTGTTCGGGCGGGTTGCTGAACTCACCGTGTCCGCGCACTAGATTGACCGGGGCAGTGGACGGACCGGCAGGTCAAGGGGGCAGTGGTTCATGGACGACGAGGGCTCGCGGAGCGTACGGGGCACGGGCGCGGACAAGGTGCCCGGCCCGGCCGTGCCACCACCGCCGGCGGGGCCGCCACGGGTGGAGCCGCCTGCGGATCGGGCGGAGGCGTGGGGCGGGCAGCCGCAGCCTGGGCAGCCCTCGGCCGGAGAGCGGCCGGCCGGTCCGCCGTCCGGGCAGTCCTCGGAACCAGGGTTCGGACACCAGCGGTTCGGGCGGTCCTCGGAACCGGGGTTCGGACACCCGCGGTCCGGGCGGTCCTCGGAACCGGGATTCGGACCCCCGCGGTCCGGACAGCCTTCTCCGTCCCTGCCCGGACAGCCCCGCGCCGAGGCGTCCCCCGCCGGGCAGCCGCAGCCTGGGCAGCCCCGGCAGTGGCCCCACCAGCCCTCCGCGTGGACCGCTCCGCCGCCCCCGGCCGGACGGCCCCCCGCCGGGCCGCCACCGGCCCGCCCCGCCGCCGCCCCGCCGCCCCCCGTCGAGCAGCCGCCCGCCGGTGCCCCCGCCCTGGACGCCTGGCTGCGTACGCCCCGGCCGCCGCAGGCACCGGGCGTCTGGCGGTTCGGGTTCACACCGCGCCCGCCCGAGCGGGGCGAGGAGGTCTCCGACCGGTCCCTCCTCGTCGGCACCCTCATCGCCCTCCTCTCCGCCCTCCTCCTCTGGTCCCTCTGGCGCAACGGCTACCTCCCCTACCGGCTCGTCCCCCTGAAGCTCTTCACCCCGGGCGAGTGGTGGAACCCGGGTACCTCCGGCGGCCCCCGCACCGTCGAGGGCTCCGACGCCCTCACCGTGTACGAGGCGCTCCTCTTCGGCCTGCTCGTCTACGGCTGCGGCCGGATCGGCAACTTCTCCGAGCTCTTCCACCGCCATGTCGTCCGCCGCGAGCAGCCCTTCCTCGCTCTCGCGGCAGCCGCCGCCGCGGGCCTGACCCAGCTCCTGGTCTGGAAGGAGACCCTGCCGGTCGTCCGCCCGGTCCTGGTCCTGGTCGCCGCCGTCGCGGGCGGCGAGATCTACCAGAGCCAGACCGTCGTCAACATCATCTACGGACTCATCGCCGCCGCCGTCCTCTGGCCCTTCGCCCGCCTCGGCCGCTGGCGCGAGCTGATCGCCGCCCGCCGGGGAGACGCCACCCCGGACCCGGCCACCGCCCCGGCCCCCACCGAGACCTCCGCCGACCGGTGGCCCGAGCTGCGCGCGGCGGGCTGGACCGACGCGGCGGACACTCTCACCGCCGAGGTCCGCACGGGCCGGATGAACGACGTGGACGTGGCCCGCCTGCGCCACGCCTGGGCGCAGGCCACCCGCGGCCCCGCCGGCCCCGCCCCCCTCGCCGAAGCCGTCCTGCGCACCGGGGGAGCCGCCGCCCTGCACCCCTCGGGCCGCCGCGACCTGCCCCGCCGCACCGCCCGCCACGACGTGCTCACCGGCCAGGTCCGCATCGGCCGCTGCGCCGAGGACCCGCACAACCCCTACGCCCGCCGGTCCACCGGCCTCGCCCTGGACCCCACCCTGCTCGGCACCTCGCTGCTGGCCGTCGGGCCCCCCGGCTCCGGGAAGTCCGACCGGCTGGTGCGGCCGGTCGTGGAGGCCCTCGGGCTGCGCGCCCTGGCCGGACAGGCGGCCGTACTCGCCGTCGGCTCCACGGGCGCGCCGCTCGGCCCGGACGACGCCTTCGACGTCGTCGTACGCGTCGGCGACCCCGCCTCCGCCCACGACCTGGACCTCTACGGCGGCACCACCGACCCCGACGAGGCCGCCGCCGTCCTCGCGGAGGGGCTGGTCGGCGATGTCGGCAGCCTGGACAGCCGCCGCGCCGCCACCGTCCTCGCCCAGCTTCTGGGCCCCTACCGGACGGCCCACGGCCACTTCCCCTCCGTACCGGAGCTGCGCGAACTCCTCGACGGCTCCCCGCAGGCCCTCGCCGCACTCCGCGCCACCCTCGAAGCCGCCGGGCACCAGGCGATGCTCCGCGAGCTGGAGGCCCGCTCCCGGCAGGCGGGCGGCCCCGGCGACCCCGCCCCGGCCCTCGCCGACCGGGTCGCACTGCTCGACCGGCCCGCCTTCGCCGGGTTCTTCGCCACCGGCCCGGACGCCCGCCCCTTCGCGCTGCGCTCGCTCGGCCAGTACCCGCTGCGGGTCCGCGTCGACCTGCCCGAGCGGGGCCACGCCGAGGCGTCCCGCCTGCTCACCCGGCTCCTGCTCGCCCAGTTCACCGCGATCACCGCCGCCCGTACCGACACCACCCTCTTCGCGGGCCTGGTCCTGGACGACGCGACCCACGCGGTGACCGCCGAGACCGTACGGGGCATCCGCCGGCTGCGCTCGGTCAACGCGGGGGCCGTCCTCACGCTCCGTACCGTCGACGACGTACCCGAGGCCCTGCACACCCCGCTGCTCGGCGCGGTCGGCTGCACGGCCGCCTTCTCCGGCATCACCACCTGGGACGGCAAACGGTTCGCCGAGGCCTGGGGCAAGGAGTGGGTGGAGACCCGCGAGGTCGCCCAGCACACCGTCTTCGCCGACCAGGCCTTCACCCGCGCCCTGCACGCCCTGCGCAAGCTGGTGACCGGCAAGGCGGTGACCACGGACGCGGTGACCGTACGGCAGGTGGAGAAGGAGCGCTGGTCGGCCTCGGAACTGGCGTACGCGGTCCCCGCCGGGCACGCGGTGATCCGGCTGGCCACGGTGGAGGGCGAGCACGCGCCGCCGCTGCTGGTGGAGCTGGGCGGCTGAGAGTCGACACCCGGGAGACCGGCGGCTGAGAGGCGACACCTGGATGACCGGCGGCGGCTGAGTGACGACACCCGGGTGACCGGCGGCGGCTGAGAGCGGTTCCAGGAACTGTGCCGCCCTGGCAGAATCGGTGACAGCCGTTCATACGGGACGGCGTAATGCACACCGCCGATCCGGCCGACGAAACACGTCACCGGTCAGACGTCACCGACCTCGAGGGTTCCGGTCCCATGCCCCCTACGCTCGCCTCGCTCGTCCAGCACTCGGCGCTCAAGCTCACCGTGCGGGCGGGCGCGGACCGGCTCGACACCCCGGTGCGCTGGGCCCACGCCAGCGAGCTCGCCGACCCCGTCCCGTACATGGACGGCGGCGAACTCCTCCTGGTCACCGCCACCAACCTGGACGCCGAGAACGCCGAGTCCATGCGGCGGTACGTACGGCGGCTGGCCGGTGCCGGGGTGGCCGGGGTCGGCTTCGCGGTCGGGGTGAACTACGACGACGTCCCCGCCGCCCTCGTCGACGCGGCCGAGGAGGCGGGCCTGCCGCTCCTCGAAGTCCCCCGCCGCACCCCGTTCCTCGCCATCAGCAAGGCCGTCTCCGCCGCCATCGCCGCCGACCAGTACCGCGCGGTCACGGCCGGCTTCGAGGCCCAGCGCGAGCTGACGAAGGCCGCGCTCGCCGGGGACGGCCCCGCCGACCTGCTCGCCCGCCTCGCCGCCCACATCGACGGCTGGGCCGCGCTGTACGACACCTCCGGCGCGGTGCTCGCCGCCGCCCCCGACTGGGCCGCCCGCCGCGCCGCCCGCCTCGTCCCGGATGTCGAACGCCTCCGGGACCGCCCCGCCCCGGCCAGCGTCGTCGTCGGCGACAGCGAGGACCGGGTCGAACTCCAGTCGCTGGGCACCGGCCGCCGGGCGCGCGGCGCACTGGCCGTCGGCACGGGAGCGGCCCTCGGAACCGCCGAGCGGTACGCCGTCCACTCCGCCGTAGCCCTGCTCACCCTCACCACCGCCCGCTCCCGCTCCCTCCAGGGCGCAGAACAGCGCCTGGGCGCCGCCGTCCTGCGAATGCTCCTGGCCGGCCAGCCCGACCACGCCCGCGCGGTCGCCGGAGACCTGTACGGCGGCCTCCTCGACGCCCCCTTCCGGCTGCTGATCGCGGAGGCGGCCGCGCCCGCCGGGTTCGAACTGCTCACCGAGACCATGGAGGCCGCCGCCGCCCGCTCCGGCGAGGCGGTGCTCATGGTCCCCGAGGGCGAACGCGTCGTCGTCCTGGCAGCCGACGGCGGCACGGCCGTCGCCGCCTGCGCGGCCTACGCCGAGGCCCAGGACGACCGCGCCCCGCGCGAGGGCGGCGCCGAGGACAGCGACGTCGTCGTAGGACTCTCCGCCCCCTGCGGCCCGATCGCCGTCTCCGCCGCGTACAAACAGGCCGAACAGGCCCTCTCGGTCGCCCGCCGCCGGGGCAGGGCCCTGGTCGAGCACGAGGAGCTGGCGGCCGGTTCGGTCCTGCCGCTCCTCGCCGACGACGCGGTACGGGCCTTCGCCGACGGCATGCTCCGCGCCCTGTACGAGCACGACGCCAAGGGCCGCGGCGACCTGGTGGCCTCCCTGCGCGCCTGGCTCTCCCGCCACGGCCAGTGGGACGCGGCCGCCGCCGACCTGGGCGTGCACCGCCACACCCTGCGCTACCGGATGCGCCGGGTGGAGGAGATCCTGAGCCGCTCGCTGGACGACCCGGACGTCCGGATGGAGCTGTGGCTCGCGCTGAAGGCGACGGAGGCGGCGACGCCGGCCGAGGGCTGAGCGGGCGGGGGCGTCCGCCCCCGCGGCGTACGTGGTCTGGGCGGGGCTTCCGGTGGCCCGGTGCACGCGGCCCGGACGCCACCGCCGACCGAACGGACTCCACCCCCTGGCCAATTCGGAGCGCCGGCCACCCACCTCACTCCACCCTGGCTAAACGCCATCGAGGCTTCCCCGCCCTACCGTGGGACCACGGAGAGGAGCCTCCCGGGCGCCCACCACCTCCGTCACTGCTTCCGTCACGACCACGACCACCACGACCTCCGTCACGACCTCCGAAGGGCCGGAACCTCCATGACTTCGCCCCACGCCTTCTGGGTGGCCGGCCGCCAGGCCACCGGTACCGACAGCTTCGACGTCACCAACCCGTACGACGGCCGCCTCGTCGGCACCGTCAGCGTGCCGACCGACGCCCAGGTGGAGGAGGCGGTCGCCGCCGCCCACGCCGTACGCGACGAGTTCGCCGCGACCCCGGCGCACGTACGGGCCGCAGCGCTCGACCACGTCGTACGGCGGCTGGGGGAGCGCACCGAGGAGATCGCGCAGCTGATCTCGGCGGAGAACGGCAAGCCGATCAAGTGGGCGCGCGGCGAGGTCGGCCGGGCGGTCTCGGTGTTCCGGTTCGCGGCCGAGGAGGCCCGGCGCTTCAACGGCGGCGAGGCCCAGCGGCTCGACACCGACCTCGGCGGCACCGGCCGCCTCGGCCTGACCCGCCGCTTCCCGCGCGGGGCGGTCCTCGGCATCGCCCCCTTCAACTTCCCCCTCAACCTCAGCGCCCACAAGGTGGCCCCGGCCATCGCCGTGGGCGCCCCGATCATCCTGAAGCCGGCCCCGGCCACCCCGATCTCCTCCCTGATCCTGGGCGAGCTGCTGGCCGAGACCGACCTCCCGGCGGGCTCCTGGTCCGTCCTGACGGTCCCGAACGACAAGATGCCCGCCCTGGTGCAGGACGAGCGGCTGCCGGTCATCTCCTTCACCGGCTCGGGCCCGGTCGGCTACGCGATCATGGAGTCCGTGCCCCGCAAGCACTGCACGCTGGAGCTGGGCGGCAACGGCGCGGCGGTCGTCCTGGGCGACTACGCCTCGGACGAGGACCTGGACTGGGCGGCCACCCGGATCGCCACGTTCTCCAACTACCAGGGCGGCCAGTCCTGCATCTCGGTGCAGCGGGTCATCGCCGACGCCTCGGTCTACGACCGGCTGGTGCCGAAGATCGTCGCCGCCGTCGAGGCCCTGGCCACCGGCGACCCGGCCGACGCCACCACCGACGTCGGCCCCTTGGTCAGCGAGGACGCGGCGAAGCGCGTGGAGTCCTGGGTGGACGAGGCGGTCCGGTCCGGAGCCGAACTCCTCACCGGCGGCAAGCGAGACGGCGCCACCTACGCCCCCACGGTCCTGGCGGGCCTCCCGGACGACGTGAAGCTCTCCTGCGAGGAGGTCTTCGGCCCGGTGATGTCCCTCCAGAAGGTGAACGGCGAGGCGGAGGCGTTCGCCGCCGTCAACTCCTCCAAGTACGGCCTCCAGGCAGGCGTCTTCACCCACGACCTCCAGACCGCCTTCCGCGCCCACCGCGCCCTGGAGGTAGGCGGCGTGATCATCGGCGACGTCCCCTCGTACCGCGCCGACCAGATGCCGTACGGCGGCGCCAAGCAGTCGGGCGTGGGCCGCGAGGGCGTCCGCTACGCGATGGACGACTACACCTACGAACGCGTCCTGGTCCTCACGGGCCTGGCCCTGTAACACCCCCGGACGCCCCACCCGCGCGGGCGGGGGCGTCCGAGGGCGCGAGAAGAACGGCCGGAGCCCATCTGTGCGGGGGCTCCGGCCGTTTCTGCCTGGACCGTTACCCGCGATCGGGTTGCGTTTACTTCGTCTATTGCGAATAATTCGACTACGAGGCTGGAGGGCGCTATGGGGACGGGCACAGGTAGGAAGATCGAGCCGGGCGTAGTTGACGCAAGGGACGCGCAGCGGGCGCTGCGGCGGATCAACGATTACTTGTCGCACACGGCTCAGAGTGAGGCGGACGTCAAGGTCCGCCTGGAGACGGGGGCGGCCGACGAGGCTCTCGTCCTGCCGCGTCCGGTCGCGGAGATGTTCGCGTCGATGCTGGCAGCTCTCGCCAACGGGCAAGGGGTCCAGATCATGCCGGTGGACGCAGTGCTGACGACTCAGCAGGCCGCCGACATGCTGAACGTGTCCCGTCCCTACTTGATCGGCCTCTTGGAGGATGGCGAAATCCCCTACACGCTTGTGGGGCGGCACCGTCGAATCCGCTTCGCGGACCTACGTCAGTACCTGCGCGAGGACGACGCGAAGCGCAAGGACTCAGCCGTCGATCTGATGGAGCTGGACCAGGAGCTGGGACTGCTCTGACATGGCATTTGTCGTCATTTACGATGCTTGCGTCCTGTATCCCAACACGCTGCGCGATCTGCTGATTCGCGTTAGTCAGCGCGGATTTGTCCGCGCCAGATGGACAGACGTGATCCTCGATGAGGTCGACCGGAACATCGCGCGAGACTACGACATCGCTCCTGAAAAGCTGCAGCGCCGGCGAGCCCTCATGAACGGGGCCATCCGAGACTGCCTGATCACGGGGTTTGAGCCCCTCATCGAGGGGCTCAAGCTCCCGGACCCTGATGATCGACATGTCCTGGCTGCAGGCATCCAGGCCGGCGCCCAGGTAATCGTCACCAATAATCGAAAGGATTTTCCGCCGCATTACCTTGCGAACTGGGGTATCGAACGGAAAAGTGCCGATGAATTCGTCATGGATCTCATCGGCCTAGATGATCGCGTCGTGTATGCCTGCGTCCAGGAGATAGCTACGTCTCGCCGACGCCCACCGCAGACGTTCGAGGACGTGCTGGGCCAGTTGGAGAGGTCAGGCCTCACCGAGTCTGTGGCCGCTCTGAGTCTGGGCCCGGGATCCGTGAGCTAGCGCGGTCCCTCGCCGGAGCGCTCCGGCGAGGACATCGAGGCTTACGAGGTCGTCGACGCCCGGATCAAGCACGCCCCCCAGTCCCCGGTCTACGACCCGATGCTCCTGCGGCCCGGTCGGCCCGGTCGGCCCGGTCGGCCCGGTCGGCCCGGTCGGCCCGGCTGACGCAGTCGGTGTCTGTTTCCGGGCCGGTCAGCCGCGTATCAGGGAAAGGGCACCGCCCGTCAGGAACACGAGCCCGACGGCCGAGACGAACCCGCCCCCGATCCGTACGAACCTCGGGTGCCGTAGGGCCTCGTTGAAGTAGTGCAGTTCGGGATGGTCGATCCCCCGCCGGGCGTAATGCCGCAGGATCGCGCGGTCGCCCTGGTTGGGGTCGAGGAAGGTGCTCGCGAACATCCCGGCGGCGCCCCGGTAGTCCGTTGCCAGCGTGAGCCCTGCCGAGAACAGTGCCGCGCCCAGCAGCAGGGATGTCAAGGGCATGAGGCCTCGAGGGTGGGTGTGGCATGCACAGTACGCAACCCACCCCGCCCGCGAAGACCGGTGCAGGTGCCGAAGTGTGGGTAAACGGGTTACATACGGACCAGTAGGCAGCGACTAGCAGTCCGTGCGTCCGGGTGCCGTCCGCCCCGGCGACGCGCGGCGAGGTGAGGCCCCCATGTCCGCACCACACAACACCCCCCAGGTCCCCCAAGCACCCAAGGTCACCGAGCGCGAGGCGCGCCGGGTCGCCGAGGACGCCCGTGAGCGGGACTGGCGCAAGCCCAGCTTCGCCAAGGAGCTCTTCCTGGGGCGGTTCCGGCTCGACCTGATCCACCCGCACCCCCTGCCGCCGCCCGACGACGTCCGGCGCGGCGAGGAGTTCCTGGCGCGGCTGCGTACGTTCTGCGAGACGCACGTCGACAGCGCGCGGATCGAGCGCGAGGCGCAGATCCCCGATGAGGTGATCGCCGGCCTCAAGGAGCTCGGCGCCCTGGGTATGAAGATCGAGACGAAGTACGGCGGTCTCGGGCTCACCCAGGTGTACTACAACAAGGCGCTCGCCCTGGTCGGCTCCGCGAGCCCCGCCATCGGCGCGCTGCTCTCGGCGCATCAGTCGATCGGCGTACCCCAGCCGCTGAAGATTTTCGGCAGCCAGGAGCAGAAGGACGTCTTCCTGCCCCGGCTCGCCACCACCGACATCTCCGCGTTCCTGCTGACCGAGCCCGACGTCGGCTCCGACCCCGCCCGCCTCGCCACCACCGCCGTGCCCGACGGGAACGATTACCTGCTGGACGGCGTGAAGCTCTGGACCACCAATGGGGTCGTTGCCGATCTGCTCGTGGTGATGGCCCGGGTGCCGGAATCCGAGGGGCACCCCGGTGGCATCACCGCCTTCGTCGTCGAGGCGGACGCCCCCGGCGTCACCGTGGAGCACCGCAACGCCTTCATGGGGCTGCGCGGCATCGAGAACGGCGTCACCCGCTTCCACCAGGTCCGGGTGCCCGCCGCCCATCGCATCGGGCCCGAGGGGGCCGGGCTGAAGATCGCGCTGACCACCCTCAACACCGGGCGGCTTTCGCTGCCCGCCATGTGTGTGGGTGTGGGCAAGTGGTCCCTGAAGATCGCCCGCGAATGGTCCGCCGTACGGGAGCAGTGGGGGCGGCCCGTCGCCCGGCACGAGGCGGTCGGCGCGAAAATCTCCTTCATCGCGGCCACCACCTTCGCCCTGGAGGCGATCGTCGACCTCTCCTCGCAGATGGCCGACGAGGACCGCAACGACATCCGCATCGAGGCCGCCCTCGCCAAGCTGTACGGCTCCGAGATGGGCTGGCTCATCGCCGACGAACTGGTCCAGATCCGTGGCGGGCGCGGCTTCGAGACTGCCGAGTCGCTGGCCGCCCGGGGGGAGCGGGCCGTTCCGGCCGAGCAGATGCTCCGGGACATGCGGATCAACCGGATCTTCGAGGGATCCACCGAGATCATGCACCTGCTGATCGCCCGCGAGGCCGTCGACGCCCACCTCAAGGTCGCCGGCGACATCATCGACCCGGACAAGCCGCTCGCCGACAAGGCGAAGGCCGGGGCCGACGCCGCCGGGTTCTACGCCCGCTGGCTGCCTCAGCTCGTCACCGGAGCCGGGCAACTCCCGGGTACGTACGGTGAGTTCAACCACTCCGGGCACCCCGACCTCTCCGGCCACCTCCGGTACGTCGAGCGCTCCTCGCGCAAGCTCGCCCGGTCCACCTTCTACGCCATGTCCCGCTGGCAGGGCCGGATGGAGACCAAGCAGGGGTTCCTCGGCCGGATCGTCGACATCGGCGCCGAACTCTTCGCGATGAGCGCAGCCTGTGTCCGCGCCGAGCATCTGCGCGGCGCCGGGGAGCACGGCCGCGAGGCCTATCAGCTCGCCGACGCCTTCTGCCGGCAGTCCCGCCTCCGGGTGGAGGAGTTGTTCGGCCGGCTGTGGTCCAACACGGACGACCTGGACCGGCGCGTGGTGGAGGGGGTGCTCTCCGGCACGTACACCTGGCTGGAAGAGGGCGTCATCGACCCCAGCGGAGACGGCCCCTGGATCGCCGACGCCACCCCCGGACCCTCCACCGAGGAGAACCGGCACCGGCCGGTGCGCTGAAGGCCTCGGCCTGTCGTGGCCGAGCGGAGTGTCCTCCACCGCGTCCACACACCGGACGCACTCCGCCCGGCCCGCCCGCCGCACGGCAGGATGAGAGCCGTGACCGTCATCGACATTCCCGGCTCCAAGTCCGTCACCGCGCGCGCCCTCTTCCTGGCCGCCGCCGCGGACGGCACCACCACCTTGCTGCGGCCGCTGCACTCGGACGACACCGAAGGCTTCGCCGAGGGGCTGAAGAGCCTCGGTTACGCGGTCTCGCAGGAGGCCGACCGCTGGCACATCGAGGGCCGCCCGACCGGACCCGCCGCCCCCGAGGCCGACGTCTTCTGCCGCGACGGCGCCACCACCGCCCGCTTCCTGCCCACCCTCGTCGCGGCCGCCGCCTCCGGCACGTACCGCTTCGACGCCTCCGCCCAGATGCGCCGCCGCCCGCTCGCCCCGCTGACCCGGGCCCTCATCGCCCTCGGCGTCGACCTGCGCCACGAGGAGGCCGCGGGACACCACCCGCTGACCGTCCGGGCCGCCGGGATCCAGGGCGGTGAACTCACCCTGGACGCGGGGGAGTCGTCCCAGTACCTCACCGCGCTCCTGATGCTCGGACCGCTCACCGCCAAGGGGCTGCGGATCGAGGTCACCGAGCTGGTCTCCGCCCCGTACGTCGAGATCACCCTCGCGATGATGCGCGGCTTCGGCGTGGACGTGGCGCGGGAGGGGAACACCTTCACCGTCCCTCCCGGCGGCTACCGGGCCACCGCCTACACCGTCGAGCCCGACGCCTCCACCGCGAGCTACTTCTTCGCCGCCGCGGCCCTCACCGGCCGCGAGGTCACCGCCCCCGGCCTCGGCACCGGCGCGCTCCAGGGCGACCTGCGCTTCGTCGACGTCCTGCGGGACATGGGCGCCGAGGTGGAGGTGGGCGCCGACGCCACCACCGTCCGCTCCACGGGCAGTCTGCGCGGGCTCACCGTCAACATGCGCGACATCTCCGACACCATGCCGACCCTCGCCGCCATCGCGCCGTACGCGGACGGTCCCGTACGGATCGAGGACGTCGCCAACACCCGGGTCAAGGAGTGCGACCGGCTGGAGGCGTGCGCCGAGAACCTGCGGCGCATGGGCATCACCGTGCACACCGGTCCCGACTGGATCGAGATCCACCCCGGTACGCCGAAGCCCGCCGAGATCGCCACCCACGGCGACCACCGCATCGTGATGTCCTTCGCCGTCGCCGGACTGCGCACGCCCGGACTCACGTACGACGACCCCGGCTGCGTACGCAAGACGTTCCCGCGGCGGATACATCGTCCAGTCGCGCGCAATCCAAAAAGGTGATTGATGCGCCCACAAACGCCCGAAGCAGAAACCCCCGTTAGCGCCGCCCAGCCCAT
>NZ_JBEYKR010000167.1:0-14396 GCF_040703535.1 Streptomyces sp. NPDC007346 | reverse complement strand
GGTGCCGACACACCGGTCCCGCAGCGCGCTGTGCTGTTTCCGGCGCGGCGGAGGCCCGCGGAAACGGTGCCGCTCCGTGACGGAGCACTGACCGAGCGCCACCCGGTGACCCTCCCCGGGTGAGGCGCGCCACGAGACCCACGTCACCTACGAGCTTCGGTAGTGGGTGCGGGCTCTCCGCTGCGGCGCGAAGAAACCCCCAAAGCGGTTATTCCGCCCCATCTGCTATCAGAGGTAGTAATGAGGGGCATTGCTTCCTGTTCCGGGGCCCGTTAACCATGGATTCCGGCAAGCACCGAGACCGAGCCTGCGACGAGCGCCCACCGGCGATCGGCAGCCGATCCCCCTCGGTCTCTGCTCACGCGGCGCCCATACCGCGGATCCCGTCCCCAACAGGAAGAGCTCGCGCATGCCCCGCACCATCCGCATCACCCGCTCCCACAAGCTCGCCACCGCCGTGCTCGTCGCGGCCGGTTCCGTCACGGCCATCACCGCGACCGGCGGGCAGAGCGACGCACAGCCCGCCGCGGCCAAGGACTCCATCGCCGCGGAGAAGGTCGCCGGTGTCTCCGCGGCGAAGGAAGCAGCGGCCAAGAAGGCCGCCCAGGAGACCGCCGCGAAGAAGGCCGCCGACGCGGCTGCGGCGAAGAAGGCCGTGGCGGACCGCGAGGCCGCCGCGAAGAAGGCCGTCGCCGACCGCAAGGCCGCCGCGAAGAAGGCCGCCGAGAAGGCCCGCTCCGAGAAGCAGGCCGCCAACCGCTCCACCGAGCGCAAGGCCGTCACCGCTCCCAAGCAGTACAAGAACAACCTCGACGGCTGGATACGCGAGTCGCTCGACATCATGAAGAAGAAGAACATCCCGGGCTCGTACGAGGGGCTGCACCGCAACATCATGCGCGAGTCCAGCGGCAACCCGAACGCCGTCAACGACTGGGACATCAACGCACTGAACGGCATCCCCTCCAAGGGCCTGCTCCAGGTGATCCAGCCGACCTTCGACGCCTACCACGTCAAGGGCACCCCTAAGAAGCTCACCGACCCGGTCGCCAACATCACCGCCGCCGCCAACTACGCCGCGGACAAGTACGGTTCGATCGACAACGTCGACTCCGCGTACTGAGTCGGCTCCGCGTACCGGGTCGACTCCACAGGCCGGGTCGACTCCGCGGGCCGGGCGGACCGCCACCGAACAGGCGCAGAACAGACCGCGATTATCTGACTAATCGCTCTGGTGCGTGCCCCGGTTGGCCGAAGGGTAGAGCTGGCGCGGACACCACTGGTCCGCGCGCTCACCGCGCGGAGGCTTCTGGAAAGGCCTGACGCACATGGCACAGCCCTTCTCACTGCCGGACTTCTATGTTCCGTATCCGGCGCGGCTCAACCCTCATGTGGAGGCGGCACGGACGCACACGCGTCAGTGGGCGCGCGGCATGGGGATGCTGGAGGGATCCGGCATCTGGGAGGAGAAGGACCTGGAGGCGCACGACTACGCCCTGCTCTGCGCCTACACCCACCCCGACTGCTCGGCCGAGGCACTGTCCCTGGTCACCGACTGGTACGTGTGGGTCTTCTTCTTCGACGACCACTTCCTGGAGCTGTTCAAGCGCACCCCCGACCGTGAGGGCGCCCGGCGGTATCTGGACCGGCTGCCCGCCTTCATGCCGATGGAGCGCGGGGCCGCGACCCCCGAGCCCGAGAACCCCGTCGAGGCGGGCCTCGCCGATCTGTGGGCACGCACGATCCCCTCGATGTCGGACGCCTGGCGGGCCCGGTTCGCCGAGGCCACGGAGAACCTCCTCAACGAGTCGATGTGGGAGCTCTCCAACATCAACGAGGGCCGCATCGCGAACCCCGTCGAGTACATCGAGATGCGCCGCAAGGTCGGTGGCGCCCCCTGGTCGGCCGGGCTCGTGGAGTACGCGGCGGGGGCCGAGGTGCCCGCCCAGGTGGCCGACGCCCGCGCGCTGCGGGTCCTGCGCGACGCCTTCTCCGACGGGGTGCACCTGCGCAACGACCTCTTCTCGTACCAGCGCGAGGTCGAGGACGAGGGCGAGAACAGCAACGGGGTCCTCGTCCTGGAGAAGTTCCTCGGCTGCTCCACCCAGGAGGCCGCCGAGGCCGTCAACGACCTGCTGACCTCACGGCTCCAGCAGTTCGAGAACACCGCCCTGACCGAGCTGGGCCCGCTCTGCGCGGAGAGGGGCCTCGATCCGGCGCAGACCGCGTCCGTCCTCGCGTACGTCAAGGGGCTCCAGGACTGGCAGTCCGGCGGCCACGAGTGGCACATGCGCTCCAGCCGCTACATGAACGGGGGCGGGGCCGGCGAGGCGGTCCCGGGCTTCGGCATGTCCGCGGCCTCGATCAAGTTCACGCTGCGTTCGGAGACGGCACGGGCCCGCAGCCACAGCCACCTGCCGTACCAGCACGTCGGCCCCTCACTGCTGCCGGACTTCGACCTGCCGTTCGGGACGACGCTCAGCCCGCATCTGGAGGGGGCCCGGGTCCGGCTCGTCGACTGGGCGCGCCGGATGGGCATCCTGGAGGCGCAGCCGGGAGTACCCGGTTCGCACATCTGGGACGAGGAGCGGATCATCGCGATCGACCTCCCCCTGTGCGCGGCGGGCCTGCACCCGGACGCCACACCGGACGAGCTGGACCTCTCCTCGGGCTGGCTGGCCTGGGGAACGTACGGGGACGACTGGTTCCCCGTGGTGCACGGGCGGGCCAGGGACCTGGCCGGGGCGCGGCTGGCCAATGAGCGGCTCTCGCTGTTCATGCCGCTGGACGGCGAAAGCACCCCGGAGCCGGTGAACGCGCTGGAGCGGTCGCTGGGCGACCTGTGGCGCAGGACCGCGGCACCGATGGACCTGAGCGGGCGGCGCACCTTCCGGGACGCGATCGAGTCGATGACCGCGAGCTGGCTGTGGGAGCTGGCCAACCAGGCGCAGAACCGTATCCCCGATCCGGTCGACTACGTCGAGATGCGGCGGGCGACCTTCGGCTCGGACCTGACGATGAGCCTGTGCCGGCTCGGGCACGGCAGGACGGTACCGGAGGCGGTCTACCGCAGCGGCCCGATGCGGTCGCTGGAGAACGCCGCGGCGGACTACGCGTGCCTGCTGAACGACCTGTTCTCGTACCAGAAGGAGATCGAGTACGAGGGCGAGGTGCACAACGGCGTCCTGGTCGTGCAGAACTTCTTCGGGGTCGACTATCCGACCGGCGTGGCGATCGTCCACGACCTGATGAACTCCCGGCTGCGGCAGTTCCTGCATGTGGCCGAGGTCGAACTGCCGGTGCTGTACGACGACTTCGGGCTGGACGCCGAGGCGCGGGAAGTCCTGGCGGGCTACGTGCTGGAGCTCAAGCACTGGATCGCGGGCATCCTGATCTGGCACCGGGGCTGCCGCCGGTACCGCGAGGAGGACCTGCGGCGCGGGCACGGCGCCCCCTGGCACCTGAGCGGGCCCACGGGGCTCGGCACCTCGGCCGCGCAGGTGACACGGCTGATGGCCGAACTGGCGGGCAGCAGGGCGTAGTCCCGGGGCCGGCACGAGAGGCCTGCGGGCGCTGCGGATCCGGCCGGACGGCCCGTCGTGAGAACGTCACGGCGGGCCGTGGACCCGTCCTCGGGGCGGCCACGACACGGACGCACGCTCACCCGGACGTACGGTCACGCGGTCACGCGGTCACGCGGTCACGCGGTCACGCGGTCAGAGCAGAACGTGCCGGAGCACCGTCTCGAACTCCGCCGCCGTCGGCGGGGTGTCGGTCAGCAGCCCCTGGAGGAGCAGCCCGTCGATGACGCCCTTGAAGACCTGCACCCGGACCGGATCGGCGGTGTAGCGGTGGGCGTACCCGGCGATGGCGTCGAGCCAACGCCCGGTGGAGGCGCGCAGCTCCGGTCGGCGGGCGGCGAGCAGGTAGAGCTCGTACTCGGCGATCAGGTGGTCGGAGCCGGACACGACGTCCGCGAGCAGTCCGGCGAGGGCGGTGAGGCCTTCGGGGCTGCCGTCGGTGTCCTCGGCCAGGCGCCGCATCCGTTCGGCGTCCTGGTCCATGCAGGCGGTGAGCGCGGCGGTGAGCAGGTCGTCGATGCTCTTGAAGTAGTAGGCGGCGGCGGTGGCGGGCTGGTTCGCCTCGCGGGCCACCGCCCGGTGGCTGACGCCGGCGACGCCCTCGCGGGCGACCACCCGGAGGGTGGCCTCGATGAGTTCGCGCCGCCGGAGTTCGCCCTTGAGCAGGCGTCCGTCGGTCTGCGGTGTGTGCATCATGCCCTCCGGGCGTCGTGGTCGGAGCCGGACGGGAACGGCGGGCCGTCCCCGTTCCCCGTGGCTGCGGGGCCCTACGTCCGTCTGCGACGCGGCGTCTACAGCGCGGACTTCGTGTGCCCCGTGTCGGCGGGCCGGCCGACGGGAGCCTCGGAGAGCCGCCGCAGGCGCCGGTCGAGGGGCCGTTGGGCGATCAGCGCCAGTATCACCGTGGCGCCGCCCGCCGCGATGGCGACGGTGAAGCCGCCGAAGGGGCCGAAGCGGTCGACCACGGCGCCCGAGACCGAGGCACCGAGCGCCACACCGACGCTGAGGCCGGTGATCGCCCAGGTCATCCCCTCGGTGAGGACGGCCGGCGGCACCGTCTTCTCCACCAGTCCCATCACCACGATCATGGTAGGGGCGAAGAAGAGGCCGGAGAGGAAGACGGCCGCGGAGAGCGTGGCGATGTTGCCGACGAGCAGCAGGGGAAGCGTCGTCAGGGCCGTGCCCGCCGTGCTCAGGAGGAGGAGCCGGGGCAGGGGCGTGGTGAGCCTGAGGGAGCCGAAGACCAGTCCGGCGCCGGCCGAGCCGACCGCGTAGGCGGAGAGCACGATGCCCGCACTCGCCGGCGATCCCTGCTCCTCGGCGAACGCGACGCTGACCACGTCGACGGTGCCGACGATCGTGCCGCCCGCGACGAGGGTGAGGGCCAGCGGGAGGAGTGGCCCGCCGCGCAGTGCCGAGCCGCTCCGGGCGCCGTCCGTGGGCGGCTGGATCACCGGCGGCTCGGTGCGCTTCTGCGGGACGAGCAGGAGGACGCCGAGGGTGAGCAGCACCGCCGCGACCAGGGGCCCCGCCTCCGGGAAGAGGGCGGTGCTCAGCGCGACGGAGAGCGCGGGCCCCACCACGAAGGTGAGCTCGTCGACGACCGACTCCAGCGAATAGGCGGTGTGCAGCCGGTCGGAGCCCCGATAGGCGTGGGTCCACCGGGCGCGGACCATCGCGGCCATGTTGGGCATCGTGCCGGCCACCACCGCGCAGGCGAAGAGCGTCCAGAGGGGAGCGTCGTAGCGGGCGCAGAGGAGCAGGGCACCCATCGCGATGACGCCGGCGCCGGTGGCGGGCAGCAGCACCCTGCCCTGGCCCCGCCGGTCGACCAACCGGGAGATCTGGGGGCCGCAGAGCGCCATGGAGAGGGTGAACGTGGCGGAGACGGCTCCGGCCAGACCGTACTCCCCTCGCATCTGGGACAGCATCGTGATGATCCCGATGCCTGCCATCGAGAGCGGCATACGGGCGACGAAGCCCGCGACGGAGAAGGCTACGGATCCCGGCGCCTCGAAGAGGGCGCCGTAGGGGTTGGCCATGGGGACGGACCTCCGGACGGGGAGAGGGAAAAACTGAACGAGCGTTACACATTGAACGGTCGTTAGATTTTCTCAGCGTAGCCGTTCCCCCGCCGTCCGTGTCAACGCGCATTTCCGGCCGGGCCGCATGAGGAGGGGGCCGCCCCAGCCGGGGGAGGCAGGCGCGGCCGAGACAAGAGGGAGCAGGCGGCGGCCGGGCATGAAAAAGGGCCGCCCGGCATATGCGGGCGGCCTATGCAGAGACGTTTCAGCCCTGCTGGAACAGTTCTGCGGGAAGGGGCTTGAGGAGGGTGTACAGATCGTCGGTGATGGGGCGGTCCCAGCTGGCGATGGTCACGAGCACCCCGTCGCTGCGGTCGAACTGGACGCAGGCGATGCGACTCTCCGAAAGCTTCACCCGGCGGACGATCAGCAGGTTGTCGCCCTGCATCACGGGGACGTCCTCACTGCTGACGACCTCGATCGGCTCGTCGTTCTCCAGGGCCAGCAGCAGCTGCGCGACCTCGAAGGGGACCTGGCCGTCCTCGGTCTCGCGGGCGGGTGAACCCGCCGGGAGATTACCGATGATCATGGCCGGGCCGCGGCCGCCGTACAGGTCGTACCGGAGGAAGACGCCCTGGCAGCTGCCGTCGGGGGCGGGGAGCAGACCGGCGCCGAGGTTGCCGGGCCAGTCCCCCGGGTCCATGGCCAGGACATCGAAGTCCGGGCCCGCGGGTGTTGCGGCGCTACGGCGGCGGAGGAAGGACATGCTGACATGTTACGTGGCCCGGCTCACGTTGCGGAGCCGGGCCCGGGGCGGATCTCCGCCCCCCGGCCACCGGCCCGCCGGCCACCACCCACCGCCTTCCGGCCATCGGCCCACCACCACGAGCGCGCTCCGGCGGAGACTCTTCCGCGTGGAATCGGAGCAAGTTCGCCCGCACCGGCGCCATGTGCCGCATACCGTTGGATCACCGCCGTGCCCGGTCCGCCGCGGCAGCGGTAAGTGCGGGTACGGCGATACGCCGCGGAACGGGTACGGCGATACGCCGGAGGAAGAGGAACAGGATGACGGTGGAGGGCACAGTGAGCGGGCTGGAAGAGCGGGTGGCGGGACGCGCGTGGATGGTGCGCCTGGACCCGGCGGACCGGGGTGGCGCGGCGGTGCGCGTCTCGTGCAGCCGTCCGGCCTGCGCCCCCCAGGTTCTGCCCTCCGCCGCCGTCGGCCGCACGGCTGCCGTCGCGCACCTCGCGACGCACCTGCGAGCCGCCTCGGGGCCCAGGGCCGAGGCGTACTGCGCCTGCCGGGCCGAGGAGTGCCACACGCACGTGCGGTCCGACGGCCCGCGCGACCGTGCCCCGGCGTCGCGCTGCGGGGGCCCGGTCGTCCTGGCCGTCATCAGCGACCGGCAGGGCCGCTGGTGGCGGGGGCTGGAGTGCTGCGCGCGCTGTGCGGCCGCCCACCCGTCCGCGAAGGTCGTCGCCACCGCCCCGGCCGCCGCGGGGCCGGCCCCCACGGCGGCGGCCCGTCCGGCTGCGGGCCGTCCCCCCGCCCCGGCCGGCCCGCAGTTCTCCCACGCCCACGTCCCCTCGCCGGCGGCCGTCGCCCCCCGGGAGGTGCCCGCCCCCCGCTCCGCCAAGCCCCGGCGCAACCGTCGGACGGGGAAGATCGCGCAGCGGATCGTGCCGCACGACCTGCACCCGGTCGCCCTGCGCGAGGAGCTGATCGAGCTGGGCGATCTCTTCCGCGCCTACCAGCAGCGCCCCGAGCCCGACCTGGCGCACCTCGCCGACCTCCACGCCCGCAAGGCGAAGGCCTTCACCACCTGGGCGGAGGTCACCGGGGAGACCGAGCTGCGGCTGGAGGCACAGCGCGCCGAGCAGGCGGCCGCCGCCGCTCTCCTCCAGCACCAGCAGCGCACCGGTCTCAGCCCCGCGGGCGACGGGCAGGGCATCAACCGCCTGCTGCCCGGACTCACGCAGTGGGAGCACGCACGGACGGTCCTCGCCCATGTCGCCGGCCACACCCCGCTGCCCGGCCCGGAGGCCCGTCTGATGGCGGTGGTGATGACCCTGCGCTCGGCGCTCACCGGCACCGGCAACCTGGTGGGGCAGGACGTCAGGGGGCTGCCCCTGACGGACCCCGAGGAGCTGATCGGCCGGCTCGTGGAGTGCGGCTGGCTCTCCATCCCGGGCACCGCCGACGATCTGCTCGACTCCCGCCCGGAGAGCCCCACCCCGATCACCATCCCGTCCCTGACGCCCGACGACAGCGGCCAGGGCCCGTTCGGCTTCGGCAGGAAGACACGTCCCAAGCTCAGCGGATGGGCCCAGCGAGTCATCGGGGACAAGAAGCTCCGCAAGAAGAAGACCGGTGCCGCCACCCGGCTCCTCGCCCTGGCCCTGGCCGTCCGGACCAGCAGCGACGGGCAGCTCGGGCCCGAGGGCGAGGGCGTCGATCTGGCGGCCCTCACCTCCTGGTGTGCCGTCGCCCCCGATGAACTGGAGCCCCTGATCGAGCAGTTGACCGCGGCGGACTGGCTGGAGGAGGCAGCCACCGCCGACGGCCGCCTCACGGGCCGGCTGACCGAACGGGTGCTGCCGCTCAGCTGCCCCCTGTCCTGAGGCCGCGACCGGGGACCGGCGGGAGCGCTCCCCTGGTCAGGGACGCGGCCCGGCAGGATCGTCGCCCGGGGACCGTCACTCCGGCAGGGCCGTCATCCCGGCAGGGGGCATCACCTCGGCGGCGGCTGCGATCCCACGGGCCGTACGGCGGAGAACCGCGCCCCGCCGCCGTGGGCGTGGCTGAGCGCCCCGGCGGCCCCGCCGGTCCGGCGCTCACCCGCGCTGCCCCGCACCTGGGGATCGGGACGTGCATCGCGACGCGTCGATCTCGCGGCGCGGGGCGGTGATCCGGGCCTGCCGGTGGACGTCGGACTCGCCGAGGCGGTCCGTGCACCCCTCTTGCCAGCTCCCCCGGCCTCCTGCATTACTGCTCCCAGAAAGATCGACCGAATGATCGGTCGTTCCGGTTCGGGAGGAAGGGACCTGATGACGGCCATGCTGGACGCGGCGGAACAGCTGAGCCGCGCCGAGTTGGAGGCCCTCCAGCTCGAACGGCTGCGGAAGACCCTGCGCCACGCCTACGACAACGTGCCCTTCCACCGGGCGGCGTTCGACGGCGCCGGACTGCGGCCCGAGGACTGCCGTACGCTCGCCGATCTCTCGGGTTTCCCGTTCACCGCCAAGGCCGACCTGCGCGACACCTACCCGTTCGGGATGTTCGCCGTGCCCGAGCGGGACGTCCGGCGCGTCCACGCCTCCAGCGGCACGACCGGACGCCCGACCGTCGTCGGGTACACCGAACGGGACCTGGACACCTGGGCGGACGTGGTCGCCCGGTCGATCCGCGCGGCGGGCGGCAGGCCCGGCCACAAGGTGCATGTGGCGTACGGGTACGGGCTGTTCACCGGCGGGCTCGGCGCGCACTACGGGGCCGAGCGGCTCGGCTGCACGGTGATCCCCGCGTCCGGCGGGATGACGGCGCGCCAGGTGCGGCTGATCCAGGACTTCCGCCCCGAGATCATCATGATCACGCCCTCCTACATGCTGACGCTGCTGGACGAGTTCGAGCGGCAGGGTGTCGACCCGCGCACGACCTCCCTCGAGGTGGGGATCTTCGGCGCGGAGCCGTGGACCGAGGCGATGCGCCGGGAGATCGAGGACCGGTTCGCCATCGACGCGGTCGACATCTACGGGCTCTCCGAGGTGATGGGCCCGGGGGTGGCGCAGGAGTGCGTGGAGACCAAGGACGGGCTGCACATCTGGGAGGACCACTTCTATCCGGAGGTCGTGGATCCGCTCACCGGTGAGGTGCTGCCGGACGGTGAGGAGGGCGAGCTGGTCTTCACCTCCCTCACCAAGGAGGCGATGCCGGTGATCCGTTACCGCACCCGGGACCTGACGCGGCTGCTGCCGGGGACGGCCCGGAACTTCCGCCGGATGGAGAAGGTCACCGGGCGCAGCGACGACATGGTGATCCTGCGCGGGGTGAACCTGTTCCCGACCCAGATCGAGGAGATCGTGCTGCGTACACCCGCAGTCGCCCCGCACTTCCAGCTCCACCTGACCCGGCAGGGCCGACTCGACGCGCTGACGGTCCGCGCGGAGGCACGGGCGGACGCGACGGCGGCCGACCGGGAGAAGGCGGCCCTGGCGATCGCGGCGGCGGTGAAGGACGGGGTCGGGGTGTCGGTGGGGGTCGAGATCGTGGACCCTGAGTCGCTGGAGCGCTCGGTGGGCAAGATCCGGCGGATCGTGGACCTGCGGGAGTCCGGCACGGGGTGAACAGCGCCCGTGAGCGGTGTGTTCACAACACCGCAACACCCGTTCCCACTATGCGGACAGCTGCTCGAAAGATCTCGACAGGGAGACCCGGGCACTGCCAGTCTCCCGCTATGCATCTCGCCAACCGTTCCCTGGTCACCACGGTCACCGCCGTCTGCTCCGCCGTCGCCCTCTGCGCCGCCCTGGCCGGCTGCGCCCCGCAACCGGAGGAGAAGGAGGCGACGGGTCGGGCCGGCGCCGGGACCGAGGCCTGTGCGCCGGGCGGGCTCGCCACCCAGGTGGAGGGGAAGCTGACCGTCGGTACGGACAAGCCCGCGTACGCGCCCTGGTTCTCCGACGACGAGCCGTCCAACGGCAAGGGGTTCGAGTCGGCGGTGGCGTACGCCGTGGCCCAGCAACTCGGTTACGAGCGCGACGCCGTGGCCTGGCAGCACGTGCCGTTCAACAGCGCGTTCGCGCCCGGCGCCAAGAAGTTCGACTTCGCCATCAACCAGGTCTCCATCAGCGAGTCCCGCAAGAAGGCCGTGGCGTTCTCCTCCGGCTACTACGACGTGCGCCAGGCGGTCGTCGCGCTCAAGTCGTCGAAGGCGGCCGGGGCGACGAGCGTGGCCGACCTGAAGAAGGTCAAGCTGGGGGCCCAAGTGGGCACGACCAGCCTGGAGTTCATCAACGACCTGGTGAAGCCCGACGAGAAGGCGGCCGTCTACCAGCGCAACGACTTCGCCAAGTCGGCGCTGAAGACCGGCCAGGTGGACGCCATCGTGGTGGACCTGCCCACCGCCTTCTACATCACCGGGGCCGAGGTGCCGGAGGCAGAGGTCGTCGGCCAGTTCCCCAACTCCGCGGACAACCCCGAGCAGTTCGGCCTGGTCCTCGACAAGGAGTCCACGCTCACCTCCTGCGTGAGCGGCGCGGTGGACGCCCTGCGGAAGGACGGCACGCTCGCCGCCCTGGAGAAGGAGTGGCTCTCCGACGCCGTCGACGCGCCGGTGCTCAAGTGACGCTGGACAAGACGCCCGCCGGAGAGGACACCTACGTCCCCTCCGAGCGCCGGATCGCCCGCGAACGCCACCGGAGGGCCCGCACCCGGCGGGCCACGGCCATCGCCGCGACCAGCACACTGGTGACGGGCGTGGTGCTGTTCCTGCTGATCACGGGCTCGCCCGGCTGGGACCGTACGCGGGAGACGTTCTTCAGCCCCCACTACGCGCGTGTGGCGCTGCCGCAGGTCCGGGAGGGCCTGTGGCTGAACCTGCGGCTGCTGGCGGTGTGCGGCAGTGCCGTACTGGCGTTCGGCCTGCTGCTGGCCGTGGCACGGACGCTGCGCGGGCCGGTGTTCTTCCCCGTACGGGCACTGGCCACCGCGTACACGGACTTCTTCCGCGGACTGCCGCTCATCATCTGCCTGTTGATGGTGGTCTTCGGGGTGCCCGCGCTGCGCCTGGAGGGTGTGACCAACGATCCGGTCCTGCTGGGCGGTGGCGCGCTGGTGCTCACGTACTCGGCGTACGTCGCCGAGGTCTTCCGGGCGGGCATCGAGTCCGTGCACCCCTCGCAGCGGGCCGCCGCCCGGTCGCTGGGGCTCAGCAGCGGCAGGACGCTGCGCTTCGTCGTACTGCCCCAGGCGGTACGCCGGGTGGTGCCGCCGCTCCTCAACGACCTGGTCTCCCTCCAGAAGGACACCGGTCTCGTCTCGATCGCCGGGGCGGTCGACGCCGTGTACGCGGCGCAGATCATCGCCAGCAAGGACTTCAACTACACCCCGTACGTCGTGGCGGGTCTGGTCTTCGTCGCGCTGACCATCCCGATGACCCGGCTCACCGACTGGGTGACGGCCCGGATGGACCGTCGGCGGGCCCAGGGAGGACTCGTATGAGCATGACGCCCGTGCTGCGGATGGAGGCGGTCCGCAAGTCGTTCGGTACGTCGCTGGTGCTGCGGGACGTGGACCTGGAGGTCGCCCCGCACACCGTGACCGCGCTGATCGGCGCCTCGGGGTCGGGGAAGTCGACCCTGCTGCGCTGCGCCAACCTCCTGGAGGAGATCGACGACGGGGCGATCTGGCTGGAGGGCGAGGAGATCACCGATCCCCGGGCCGACGCGGACGCGGTGCGGCGGCGGATCGGGGTGGTGTTCCAGGCGTACAACCTCTTCCCGCACCTGACCGTCCTTCAGAACATCACGCTCGCCCCGCGGCGCGTCCACGGCCTCTCCCGGGCCGAGGCCGAATCGCGCGCCCGTGAGCTGCTGGAACGGCTCGGGCTCGGGGCCAAGGCCGACGAGTACCCGGACCGGCTCAGCGGCGGCCAGCAGCAGCGTACGGCGATCGTACGGGCGCTGGCGGTACGGCCCCGGCTGCTGCTCCTGGACGAGATCACCGCCGCCCTGGACCCGGAGCTGGTGGGCGAGGTGCTGAGCCTGGTCCGCGAGGTGAAGGACGAGGGCATGACGATGGTCATCGCCACCCACGAGATGGCCTTCGCCCGCGAAGTCGCCGACCAGGTCTGCTTCCTGGACGCGGGGGTGGTGCTGGAGCGCGGCACGCCGGACGAGGTGTTCGGCGCGCCCCGCCAGGAGCGTACACAGAGGTTCCTGCGGCGGATCGTGGAGGCGGGGCGGCTGTGAGGGGTGCCGCGCCCCGTTCCCCCCTCCTGGCACGCGTCCTCTTCGACCGATCGGTCATCCGGGGCGCGAGCAGGGCTTACGGAGCGGCGCCGCCCGGACCGGCGGACGGCTTCCGGCGCTCAACGATCTTTTGGTCCAGACCTCTTGACGATTGGTCTAGGCCTTCTTAGGGTCGCGGAGACACTGCGGGGGTACCGAAGAGAACGCCACGTACTCAAGGCCACGCAGGGTTGTCAGGCCAGGGACCACCCCTGCCCTCCGGATGTCACCCGAGGAGCCCCCTTGAGCACTGCACCACGATGGCGCCGCACCAGATCGCCACGGAGCACCACCCCGAACAAGCGGTCCAAGGTCCTCGCCGGCGCCACCGCGCTGGTCCTCCCGCTGGCCGCCATGGTCGGCCTCGCCAGCCCCGCGGAAGCCGCGGCCTCGGCCACCGCCACCTACGCCAAGGCCTCCGACTGGGGCTCCGGCTTCGAGGGCAAGTGGACGGTGAAGAACACCGGCACCACCACGCTCACCTCCTGGACCATCGAGTGGGACTTCCCCGCGAACACCAAGGTCACCTCGGCCTGGGACGCGACCGTCACCAACTCGGCGAACCACTGGACGGCGAAGAACCTCGGCTGGAACGGCACCCTGGCTCCGGGCGCGACCGCCTCCTTCGGCTTCAACGGCAGCGGCTCCGGCGCGCCCAGCGGCTGCAAGCTCAACGGCAACCCCTGCGACGGCGGCTCCACCCCCGGTGACAACGCCCCCTCCGCCCCGGGCAAGCCCACCGCGAGCGACATCACCAACACCTCGGTGAAGCTGTCCTGGGCGCCCGCCACGGACGACAAGGGCATCAAGAACTACGACGTCAAGCGCGACGGCGCCACCGTCGCCACGGTCACCGGCACCACCTACACCAACACCGGTCTGACCGCCGGCACCGACTACAGCTACACCGTGGTCGCCCGCGACACCGCCGACCAGACCGGCCCGGCCTCCCCGGCCACCACGGTCCGCACCACCGGCGGCGGTGGCGGCGAGAACCCCGGCGGCAACGGCAAGATCAACCTGGGCTACTTCACCAACTGGGGCTCCTACACGGTGAAGGATCTCGTGACCTCCGGCTCCGCCGAGAAGATCACGCACATCAACTACGCCTTCGGCAACGTGCAGAACGGCAAGTGCACCGTCGGCGACGCGTACGAGGACTACGAGAAGTCCTACACCGCCGCCCAGTCGGTCGACGGCAAGGCCGACGCCTGGGACCAGCCGCTGCGCGGCCACTTCAACCAGATCCTCAAGCTGAAGGCGCAGTACCCGCACATCAAGGTGCTGTGGTCCTTCGGCGGCTGGACCTGGTCCGGCGGCTTCGGCCAGGCCGTCCAGAACCCGGCCGCGTTCGCGCAGTCCTGCTACGACCTGGTCGAGGACCCGCGCTGGGCCGGTGTCTTCGACGGCATCGACCTGGACTGGGAGTACCCCAACGCCTGTGGTCTGACCTGTGACACCAGCGGCCCGGCCGCGATCAAGAACATGATGCAGGCCATGCGCGCCAAGTTCGGCCCGGACAACCTGCTCACCGCGGCCATCACCGCGGACGGCTCCGACGGCGGAAAGATCGACGCGGCCGACTACGGCGGCGCCGCGCAGTACATCGACTGGTACGACGTGATGACGTACGACTACTTCGGCAGCTGGTCCGCACAGGGTCCGACGGCCCCGCACTCCCCGCTGACCTCGTACCCCGGCATCCCCGGCCAGGGCTTCAACTCGGCGGACGCCATCGCCAAGCTGCGGGCCAAGGGCGTCCCGGCCTCCAAGCTGCTGCTCGGCA
>NZ_JBEYKR010000166.1:0-14533 GCF_040703535.1 Streptomyces sp. NPDC007346 | reverse complement strand
TCCGCGCCCCGGTCTCCCGTCCCCACAGGTAACCGGCGCTTTCCGGGGCCGCGCTCCGCTCAGGCGCGGCCCCGGGGTTCATGGGAGGACTCGGACGGCTCGGCGGAGTCCCCGTACAGCTGGTCCGGGCGGGCTCAGACGCGTACGAGCTCGCGCTCGCCGCCCCCGTCGCCGCCCCCTCGGACCCGGCGGGCTCAGACGCGTACGAGCTCGCGCTCGCCGCCGCCGTCACCGCCCTCGGACCCGGCGGGCTCATCGGTCAGCTGCTTGTGCAGCTTCTCGCCCTCCACGTCCACGTTGGGCAGCGCCCGGTCCAGCCAGCGCGGCAGCCACCAGGCCCGCTTGCCCAGCAGGGCCAGGACGGCCGGCACGATCGCCATGCGCACCACGAACGCGTCGAAGAGGACGGCGACGGCGAGCGAGAACCCGATCATCTTGACCATCTGCTCGGTGGAGCCGATGAAGCCGGCGAAGACCGCCATCATGATCACGGCCGCCGCCGTGACCACCCGTGCGCCGTGCTGGAAGCCGGTCACGATGGCCTGGCCGGGGCTCTCGCCGTGGACGTACGCCTCGCGCATCCGGGTGACGAGGAAGACCTCGTAGTCCATCGCGAGACCGAAGACCACACCGACCATGAAGATCGGCATCATGCTCATGATCGGACCGGTCTGCTCGACCCCGAAGAGCGAGCCGAGCCAGCCCCACTGGAAGACCGCGACGACCGCGCCGAGGGCCGCGACCACCGAGAGCAGGAAGCCGAGGGCCGCCTTCAGCGGGACGAGGATCGAGCGGAAGACCAGCATCAGGAGCAGGAACGCGAGGCCGACGACGAGCGCCAGGTAGGGCAGCAGCGCGTCGTTCATCTTCTGCGAGAAGTCGATGTTCATCGCGGTGGCGCCGGTGACCAGGACCTCGGCCCCGGTGTCGGCCTTGATGCCCGCGCCCGCGTCGCGGATGTCGTGGACGACCTCCTCCGTGGCGTGGGAGGACGGCCGGTCCTTCGGGATGACCGTGATCATCGCGGTGTCGCCGGCCTCGTTGAACGTGGCCGGGGTGACGGCGACGACGCCGATGTCCTCGATCTCCTTGGAGACCCGCTCGGCCGCGGCCTCGCCGTCGGAGCTGTTCTTCGTGTCGACGACGACCATCAGCGGACCGTTGAACCCGGGGCCGAAGCCGTCGGAGAGCATGTCGTACGCCTGGCGCTGCGTGGTCGACTTCGGCTGGGCGCCGTCGTCGGGCAGCCCCATCTCCAGCGAGGCGGCCGGTACGGCGATGACGCCGAGGCCCAGAACGCCGGCCAGCAGGACCCAGACCGGCTTGCGCAGCACGAACCGCGCCCAGCGGGTGCCCATGTTCGGCTTGGCCTCGGGACGGTTCTCCGCCTCGGCGGCCTTGCGCGCCTTGCGGCCCATGACCCGCTTGCCCGCGAAGCCCAGCAGGGCCGGGACGAGGGTGAGGGCGATGATCACGGCGATGGCGACCGTGCCGGCGGCGGCGGCGCCCATCTTCGTCAGCATCGGGATGTTGACGACGGCGAGGCCCACCAGGGCGATGACCACGGTCAGCCCGGCGAAGACGACGGCCGAACCGGCGGTGCCGACGGCCCGCCCGGCGGCCTCCTCGTGCTCGCGGCCCTCGGCCAGTTCGGCGCGGTAGCGGGAGACGATGAAGAGGGCGTAGTCGATGCCGACCGCGAGGCCGATCATCATGGCGAGGATCGAGGTGGTGGAGCCGAGGTCCAGGACGTTGGCCAGCGCGGTGATCAGCGAGACGCCGATGCCGACCCCGATGAGGGCGGTCACCAGCGGCAGCCCGGCCGCGACCAGCGAGCCGAAGGTGATGACCAGGACGACGGCGGCTATGGCGACACCGATGATCTCGGCGGCCCCGGTGTGCGGCATGACCTGGAGCGCGTCGCCGCCGATCTCCACCTTCATGCCGCTGTTCTGCGCGTCCTTGCCCACTTCTTTCAGGGCGTCCGTGGTCTTGTCGGTCAGCTCCATGGAGTTGACCTTGTAGGAGACCGAGACGTACGCCGTCGTACCGTCCTGGCTCACGGCCTCGGTCTGGAACGGGTCGGCGACCGAGGCTATCTGGTCCGAGCCGGACTCCAGCTTCTCGACGATGCCGGTGATCTCGCTCTTGTTGCCCGAGTCGGTCACCTTCCCGCCCTCGGGGGCCTCGATGACGACGCGGGCGGTGGCCCCGTCGGCGCTCATGCCGGGGAAGCGCTGTTCCAGCAGGTCGAAGGCGCGCTGCGCCTCCGTACCGGGGATGGAGAAGGAGCTGGAGGTGGCGGTGGACGCGGAGGCCGCGCCGAATCCGGCGAGCGCCAGCAGCGCCACCCAGACGAGGGCGACATAGCGGCGGCGCCGGAAGGCGAGCCGTCCGAGCTTGTAGAGGAATGTGGCCACGAGGGCGTACTCCCGGTCAGGTCGTGTGCGTGGAAAAGGGCGTGAGGAACCAGCCCGACGACGAGAGCGGCGTGTCAGGTGGAGCGGTCGGGGAGAGGGCCGTACGGGGGTGGAGCCTCGGGGAGAGGTCCGCACGGAGGGGAGCCCCGGGGAGAGGTCCGTACGGGTGGTGCGGGGACGTCAGGTGGGGACGTCGGGGTGGGGCAGGGGCGTCAGACGCCGAGGGCGGGGAGCACCACGGCATCCACGTAGTCGATGAGGAACGCCCGGTCGACCGGGCGGTCCTCGATGAGCTGCCGGGCGGCCAGCGCGCCGACCAGCATGTGCGGGATGTACTTCAGCGCGGGGTTGTCCGCGCGCAGCTCACCCCGCGCAACCGCCCGCTGGAGCAGCTCGTCGAAACCGGTCATCTCCGGTTCGATCAAGAGCTCGCGCAGGGCCTGGAGCAGCTCGGGGTACTCGTGGACGGCATGGCTCAGACCCCGCATCAGCGCGGCGTCCTTCTCCATCTGGCAGTCGTCGGTCCGGCTCAGCGCCGCGTGGAAGTCCCCGCGCAGCGAGCCGGTGTCGATCTCGGCCAGGCTCACCGGCTTGGTGTGCCGCAGCGCCTTGGCCACCAGCTCGGGCTTGGAGCCCCACTGGCGGTAGAGCGTGGCCTTGCTCGACCGGGTGCGGGCGGCGATGGCGTCCATGGTCAGGGCGTCGTAGCCGACCTCGCGGAGCAGGTCGAGGACGGCCTCGTAGAGCTCGCCCTCACGCTCGGGGGTCAGTCTGGTGCGTGCCATGTGCCGACCCCCATCGCGCTCGTAGCCACCTGCCCGGGTGTCCCGCTCACCATCGAACGAAACTGTTTCGTACAGCAGAACCGTACCCGCACCGCCGAGCGAAACGAAATCGTTTCGCTTGTGGGCTGCACCACAAGTTGCCCTGGGCCCTGCGCGCGGAAAGCATTGGGGGGTGAGTGACGACGTCGCGTATCTCCGGTTCCCGCACCTCCACCAGGACATGCTCTGCTTCGCCGCCGAGGACGACCTGTGGGTCTCCCCCCTCGCGCCGGCGGGCCACCGGCCGGGACGGGCCTGGCGGGTGACCGTCGACCGGACCCGGGTCAGCCATCCCCGCTTCTCGCCCGACGGCACGTCCATCGCCTACACGACCTGGCGCACGCTGGACCCCGAGATCCACCTCGCCCCGGTCGACGGCGGCCCGGCCCGCCGGCTCACCTACTGGGGCTCCACCGACGCCCGGGTCTGCGGCTGGAGCCCCGATCCCGCCGACGCCTCCCAGATCCTCGCCGTCTCCTCGCACAACCAGCCGTTCTCGTACTTCTCCTGGGCCTACAGCGTCCCCACCGACGGCGGCCCCGGCGGGCGGCTCCCCTGGGGCCCGGTCTCCGACATCGCGGTCGCCGACCTCGACGGCGAGCGCCGCACCCTGCTCCTGACCGGTACGCCCCCGCACGAACCGGCCGCCTGGAAGCGCTACCGGGGCGGGGCCATGGGCCGCCTCTGGCTGCACGGCGAGCGGCTGCTGCCGGACATCGACGGCCACCTCGCCTCGCCGATGTTCGCCGGCCGCCGCATCGCGTTCCTCTCCGACCACGAGGGCGTCGGCAACCTCTACTCCTGCCGGACCGACGGCACCGACCTGCGCCGCCACACCGACCACGACGCCTTCTACGCCCGCAACGCCTCCAGCGACGGCCACCGCGTCGTCTACCAGTGCGCCGGGGACCTCTGGCTGGTCGACGACCTGGAGTCGCCGGACGCCACCCCGCGCAAGCTGGAGGTACGGCTCGGCGGGCCGCGCACCGGCCGGCGCCGCTACCAGGTGCCCGCCGCCAGCAACGTCGACTCGCTCTCGGTCGACGAGACGGGCCGGGCCAGCGCCGTCACCGTACGCGGCAGCCTCTACTGGCTCACCCACCGCGACGGCCCCGCCCGCACCATCAGCGACACCCCGGGGGTGCGGGTGCGGCTGCCGGAGATGCTCGGCAGCGGGGGCCAGGTCGCGTACGTCACCGACGCGGACGGCGAGGACGCGGTGGAGATCGCCTACCTGCCGCGCGCCAGCGGCGACCGCGCCCCGCGCCGGCTCGCCTCGGGGCAGCTGGGCCGGGTGCAGGAGATGATCTCCGCCCCGGACGGGGGGCGCCTCGCCATCGCCTCGAACGACGGCCGGCTGCTGCTCCTGGACACGGGGGAGACCCCGGTCGAGGCGGCGGAGAAGGCTCCCCGCGGCTCGACCCGCGCCGACCTGTACGCGGCCACGGGCGCGGCGGCCCTGGACAGCGCTGCTCCGGTCGACGAGCACCCCGGCCTCACCGAGCTGATCCGATCCGTCAACGGACCCGTCCGCGACCTCGCCTTCTCTCCCGACGGCGACTGGCTGACCTGGTCGCACCCGGGCATCGGCCGCTCGCTGCGCCAGATCAAGCTGGCCCGGATCTCCGGCCCCGGCGCCCCGGTGATCGTGGACGTCACCAACGGCCGCTTCGAGGACGAGAACCCGGTCTTCACGGAGGACGGCCGCTATCTGGCGTTCCTGTCCTGGCGGGGCTTCGACCCGGTGTACGACGTCCACACCGGCGACCTCTCCTTCCCGCTCGGCTGCCGCCCGTACCTGGTCCCGCTCTCCTCCGCCACCCCCTCCCCCTTCGCGCTCTCCCCGGACGGGCGGCCGGCGGCGGGCGGGCTGGACCCGGTCGACGTACCGGACGGGGGTACGTCGGAGGGGTCCACGGTCATGGTCGAGTTCGAGGGCCTGGAGAGCCGGGTGACACCGTTCCCGGTCTCCGCCTCCAAATACTCGGCGCTGGCCCCGGTGAGCGGGGGCGGGCTGGTCTGGCTGCGCTGGCCGATCTCCGGCGCACTGGGCGAGACGTTCGCCAACCCGGCCGACATGTCGGGGCGTCCCACCCTGGAGCACTTCAACATCGCGAAGGCCCGCAGGACCGAACTGGTCGACCACATCGACTGGTTCGCGGTCAGCGGCGACTGCTCCCGCCTCGTCGTGATGGACGACGGCGAGCTGCGCGCCGTACCCGCGACCGAGCCGGGCGACGGCGACTCCACGGTCTACCTGGACCTGCGCCGCATCCTGCACGAGGTCGACCCGGGGGCGGAGTGGCGGCAGGCGTACGGGGAGGCGGGGCGGATCATCCGCTCCTACTTCTGGGAGCCGGACATGTGCGGCATCGACTGGGACGGGGTGCTGGACCAGTACCGCCCCCTGGTCGAACGGATCGCCTCCCCCGACGAGTTCGCGGATCTGCTGCGCGAGGTGCTGGGCGAGCTGGGCACCTCGCACGCGTACGTCTCCCCCGCCCGCCGCAACGAGGGCCCGCCGCACTACCAGCGGGCGATCGGCCTGCTCGGCGCCAACCTGGTCTGCCGGGACGGCGCCTGGACGCTCCAGCGCATCCTGCCCGGTGACTCCTCCGACTCCAAGGCCCGTTCACCGCTGGCGGGCACGGGGATCCGGGAGGGCGCGGTCCTCACCCACGTGGACGGCCGCCCGGTGGACCCGGTGACGGGCCCGTTCCCGCTGCTGACGGCGGCGGGCGGTACGACGGTGGAGCTGACGTTCTCCCCGGCGGGCGGCGGCCCGTCGCGCCGGGTGGCGATCATGCCGCTGGTCGACGAGCGCCCCTTGCGCTACCAGGACTGGGTGGCCAAACGGCGTGACGTCGTACGGGAGTTGAGCGGCGGCAAGTGCGGCTACCTGCACATCCCGGACATGGGCGGCTCGGGCTGGGCCCAGTTCAACCGGGACCTGCGCCTGGAGGTGTCCCGCCCCGCCCTGATCGTGGACGTACGGGGCAACGCCGGCGGCCACATCAGCGAGCTGGTCGTGGAGAAGCTGACCCGCAAGATCCTCGGCTGGGACCTGACCCGCAACGCCCAGGCGGTGAGCTACGCCTCCAACGCCCCACGGGGCCCGGTGGTCGCCCTGGCCGACGAGGCGACCTCCTCCGACGGCGACATGATCACCGCCGCGTTCCGGCTGCTGAAGCTGGGCCCGGTGGTGGGCCAGCGGACGTGGGGCGGGGTGGTCGGCATGACCGGCCGCCACCGCCTGGGCGACGGCACGGTGATCACGGTCCCGATGAACGCCGCCTGGTTCGACACGTACGGCTGGTCGGTGGAGAACCACGGCGTGGAACCGGACCTGGAGGCCCTGCGCACCCCCCTGGACTGGGCGGAGGGCCGGCACGCGGTCCTGGACGACGCGGTCCGGGTGGCCCTGGACCTCCTGGCGGCCCACCCGGCCTCGACCCCACCGTCGTACGACACGGCCCCGAACCTGCGGCGGCCGCCGTTGCCGCCACGGTGAGAGCGCGTCGCCCGTGGACCTGGACCGGCAGGACCACGGGCGTCGGGCGGCGGGCGGTGGACCGCCAGGACTACGGACGCCGACGCCCCCGGGCGTCAGGCATCGGCCCCCCGGGCGTCAGGCATTCGGCGTCGGGCGTCAGCCCGACAGCAGGCTCCTGACCGCGGCGACCACGGGCGCCCCCGACTCCACCAGGCTCGCGATCCCGTTGATCTGCTGGAGAAGCCTCCGGAAACGGCCCGGCTCCGGATTCGGGCCGAGCTGCCCGAGCTCCCCGACCGCCTCGTCCAGCCCCGACCGGTCCTCGTCGCTCAGTCGCGGCTTCAGCTCCTCGATCCGGGCCAGCAGCTCCGCCAGCTTGCGCTCGGTCGACGCGGAGGAGCCCGCCCCGCCGCCCGCCAAGATGTCACCGGACCCGTGGTGCTCGGCCTTGCCGATGTTGTGGTCCCCGTACTGATGGATAACGTCCCCGCTCATCGCCCACCGCCGCTTCCCGACCCACCGTGCTGGATCTTGCCTCTGTTGTGGTTTCCGTACTGGTTGATCACGTCCCCATGAACGGCGTGGTCCACGTTGAAGACGATCTGAGCCGTTTCGGGGCGGCCGAGAGCGGTGGTGACCTCGATCAGGAGGTGGTCGATCTCGCTCTCCCGTGTCGACCAGACCGCGTCGAACTGCGTGCCCGACGTGTTGAGGACCAGTCCGTACAAGGGCGGTTTCCGCAGATCGCCGACGAGCCCCCAGATGATGAGCCCTTCCACCACCACCAGGATGATCGGGCCGACCGTGTCGAAGATGAGGGCGATGATGCCGCCCACGACCAGCCAGGCGAGGGAGTGGGTGAAGAATTCCTTCCACGTCTTGCCCAGGTCGACCGTGAGCACGCGCTGCCCCACATGGGAGATGTTCCGCAGCGGGTACGCTTCACCGCCGACCCACAACATCCCCTCGTTTATCTTGACTTGGACCATAGAACGACCACCCTCCCCCTGGTTTACCTCACTCCTGATTGTCCCTCAGAAGCGATGTCCGCGCACCCCTGATCACCGCACTGCGGCCCACGGCCCGCCACACAGGAAGGAGGCGCATCCGGCAACCCGGATGCGCCTCCTGACGCGACGCGCACGCACGCGCACAGCGCAGCGCGCACGCGTCACACCTCGGTGACCGTCAACGGTCGAAGCGCTCGCGCGCGTCGTCCACCCGGCCCTTGGCCTTGTCCCGCAGGCCCGAGGAGGAGTCCGACTCCTGGTCCCCGCCCCGGCCACGGGCGTCCGACGCCCGGTCCTTGGCCTGGTCCTTGCCCTGGCCGGCCTTCTGCTTGGCCTGGTCGGCGATCTCCTGCGCCTTGTCCTTGAACTGGTCCGCGAGACCCATGTCGTTCACTCCTGTGTGATGCGTGGGGTACGTGTGGGGTGGCCCCGGCGGGGCCTCGCTCAGCGTCGCACGCCCCGACATCCCGCGCATTTCGGACCACTACCGATCGTCACGTACGGTCGGTGCGCTCCGCACGCGCGTCCTGGTCCGCCTCTCCCCCGGCTCCCACCAGCCCCTTCGACACCGTGTGGAGCCGTGGCTCGAAGCGCCGCATCTCCCGCTGTCCGCCGAACGCGATGACGGAGGGCAGACAGCCGCGCACCGACTGCATCCCGCGCAGCCACCACTGGGCGTACACATGCGGGGAGCGCCGCACGATCCCGTCCACGATGCGCTCGACGGCCGGGCCGAGCGGGTACGTACGGTTCATCGGCCACGGCAGCCGCTGGCGCAGTTCGCGCATCACGTCGTCCTGGTCGGCGCCGCGCACCATGTCCGTGTCGGTCCAGGAGAGGTAACCGACCCCGACCTTCACGCCCTTGTAGCCGACCTCCGCACGCAGGCTGTGCGCGAACGCCTCCACGCCCGACTTGGAGGCGCAGTACGCCGTCATCATCGGCGCCGGGGTGATCGCGGCCAGCGACGCTATCTGGAGGAAGTAGCCTCGGCTCTCCATCAGCACCGGCAGGAACGCCCGCCCGGTGACCGCCCCGCCGATCAGGTTCACCTCGATGACCCGCCGCCACGCGTCCGGGTCGGAGTCGGCGAACGGGCCGCCCGAGGCGACGCCCGCGTTGGCGACGACCACGTCGACCTTCCCGAACCGCTCCTTGACCTCGCGCGCCACCTGGGCCATCGCCGCGTGGTCGGTGACATCGGCGAACCAGTGGTCGCTCTCGCCGTGCAGCCGCTCGGAGACCTTCTTCAGCTCGTCCGGCTCCAGGCCGACGAGCGCCAGCGTCGCCCCGCGCGCCGACAGTTTGCGGGCCAGCAGCTCCCCCACACCCCGGGCCGCGCCGGTCACGACGACGACCTGGCCCTCCAGACTCCGCCTGCTGCTGCTCATGCGACATCCTCCTTCTCGGTCGTGGCGGCCGTCGAGGCCGTGACGTACCGGGTGGCCAGTTCTCTGAGCTTCGCCGTGACGGCCTCCGGGGCCTCCACGGGCGTCATGTGCCCCATGCCCGCCAGCTCGGTCAGCCCGAGGCCGACCGGCAGCGCCGCCGCGATGGCCCGCGCGTGGACCGGCGGGGTGAGCCGGTCGCCCGTACCGGCGATCACCGCCGTCGGCACCCGCAGCTCCCGTACGTCCGCCGTCACGTTCAGCTCCGCGAGCACCCGGCCCCAGCCCACCCGTGCGCGGCGCGGGCAGGCGTGCACGATCCGGGCGCAGGTGTCGACCCGCTCGGGGGCCGAACCCGCCCCCATGGTCGCGTACTTGAGGAGCCTCTTCGAGACCGGGTTGACCGGTCCGAGCGGCGCCTTCGCCCCCAGGACGGCGGTGGTGAGCCGGGTCCGCAGCGCGCCCGCGCGCAGCGGCAGGACGAGGGCTTCGGCGGTCAGGTCCCCGCTGCCGGTGGAGCAGAGCAGTACGGCGGCGGCGTGCTCGCGCAGGCCGGGCCTGCGGGCGGCGGCCATCAGCGTCATCCCGCCCATGGAGTGCCCGGCGAGCACCGCCCTCCGCCCGGGGGCGAGAGTGGCGGCGAGAACGGCTTCGAGGTCGTCGGCCAGGGCGTTCACGCTGTAGCCGCCGGGCCCCGGCTCGGGGGTGAGGCCGTGGCCGCGCTGGTCGTAGGCGATGACGCGGTGGTCGGCGGCGAGGTCCCGGATCTGCGCGGCCCAGAAGTGGGTGTTGCAGGTCCAGCCGTGGGCCAGGACCACCGCGGGGGCGTCCTCGGGGCCGTGCAGCTCGACGTGGACGCGGGCGCCGTCGACCGACCGTACGAACAGTTCGCCCGCGGGCACGGGTGGGGCGTCGTCGCGGTGCAGGAGACGGCTCATCGCGCGGCCTCCTCGCTCACCGAGTCCCCGGCGACGACGGTCTCCCGCTCGCCGCGCCCCGGCTGCTCCGGTACGAGCCCGCTCCCGCCGAGCCGCCCGGCCTCGCCCCCGCGTACGCCCCCGGCGCCCGGAGCCCCGCCCGGCCTCCCGCCCGGCTTCCCGGCGCGGATGACGTCGTACTCCGCGAGGTCCACCGACCGCGTCTGCCGCCGGAACTCCCCCGTGGTGCCCGGCCAGACCGTCGTGTTGCGGCCCTCGGCGTCCAGGTACCAGCTGGTGCAGCCGCCGGTGTTCCACACGGTGCGCTTCATCCGCTGCTGGACCCGGTGGTTCCAGGCGGTGACGGCGGTGGGGCGGGCGCCGAGTGCGGCACGGCCGCCCAGCACGTTCAACTGGCGCAGGTAGTCGGCCATGTAGTTCAGCTGGGACTCGATCATCAGGATCATGGAGGAGTTGCCGAGCCCGGTGTTGGGGCCGATGATCGTCATCCAGTTGGGGAAGCCGGCGGCGGTCGCGCCGCGCAGCGAGTTCATCCCGTCCTTCCAGGACTCAGCGAGCGTGATGCCCTCCTCGCCGACGACCCGTTCCGCGATCGGCATGTCCGTCACATGGAAGCCGGTGCCGAAGATGATCGCGTCGACCTCGGCCTCGCTGCCGTCGGCGGCGACGACCGTGGAGCCGCGGATCTCGCTGAGCCCGGAGGCGACGACGTCCACATCGGGCTGGGCGAGCGCCGGGTAGTAGGTGCTGGAGAGCAGGATCCGCTTGCAGCCGATGCGGTAGTCGGGGGTGAGCTTGGCCCGCAGGGCCGGGTCCTTGATGGCCCGTGCCATGTTGGACTTGGCTATCTTCTCCACCAGCCCCAGCTGGTCGGGGTGCTTGGTGAAGGCGCTGACCTGCAACTCCCTTATGCCCCACAGGAGTCCGCGGCGTGCGGTGCCGGTGGCGGGGACGGCCCGGTGCAGGGCGCGCTCGGCCTTGCTGATGGTGCGGTCCATCCGTGGCATGACCCACGGCGGGGTGCGCTGGAAGAGGGTGAGCCTGGCGGTCTTCGGCTGGATCGCCGGGACGATCTGGATGGCGGAGGCGCCCGTTCCGACCATCGCGACCCGCTTGCCCGCCAGGTCGTAGTCGTGGTCCCAGCGCGCGGAGTGGAAGACCTTGCCGGGGAAGGTGTCGAGCCCGGGTATGTCCGGCACCTTGGGGTCGGAGAGCGGCCCGGTGGCGGAGACGACGACGTCCGCGTGGAGCACGGAGCCGTCGGCCGACTCGATCACCCAGTACAGCTTCTCCTTGTCCCAGCTCATCAGCTTCACCTCGTGGTTCAGCCGGATGTGCGGGCGCAGCCCGAAGGTGTCGGCGACGCGCTCCAGGTAGGCCCGGATGTGCTTCTGGCCGGAGAAGGTGCGCGGCCAGTCGGGGTTGGGGGCGAACGAGAAGGAGTAGAGGTGGGACGGTACGTCGCAGGCGCAGCCGGGATAGCTGTTGTCGCGCCAGGTGCCGCCCACCGAACCGGCCCGCTCCAGGACGACGAAATCGGTGATGCCTTCGCGGCGCAGCCGGACGGCGGCCCCCAGGCCCCCGAATCCGGTACCGATCACCGCCACACGTACGTGCTCCTGCTGGGCCATGCTGCCGCCTCCCGCGGTACGTCACGCGATTACGCCAGCAATCACTGGCATGGTTCGGAGAGTAGAGCAGGCTCGTACTGATGGGTAGGGGGCGGACCGAGGAAAGTTACTGGCGGTACAACATAGGGTGCCCCTGTGGCTGAAGGACGCGAGCACCGCGAATACCGCATGGAGGAGTTGGCCGAAAAGGCCGGCATCACCGTGCGGACCCTGCGCTTCTACCGGGAGCGCGGCCTGATCCCGCCGCCCCGCCGCGAGGGCCGGATCGCCTGGTACGACGACCACCACCTGGCCCGGCTGCGGACCATCACGGGCCTGCTGGAGCGCGGCCACACCCTCAACGGCATCGCGGACCTGGCCGCCACCTTCGAGAGCGGCCGCGATGTCGCCGAGGTGCTGGGGCTCGGCGAGCCGACCGAGGAGACCCCGGTCCGGCTCACCCCCGAACAGCTCGCCGACTACTTCGAGGGCGAGGTCACCCCGGAGAACCTCGCCACCGCACTGGACCTGGGCTATCTCGCCACCGACGGGGACGAGATCGTCCACATCAGCCGCCGCCTGCTGGAGGTCTCGGCGGAGCTGGTACGGGAAGGGGTGCCGCTGGCCACGGTGCTCTCCTCGGGTCGCCGCGTCCGCGAGCACGCGGACGCTCTCGCCGAAATCTTCGTACGCGTACTGCATGCCCACGCCGCCGAGACCGAACCGGCCCAACTCCGGCCACTGGCCCGCGCGGTGGTGGACGCGGAACTGTCCATGGCCCTGGACCGGAGGCTGCGCCGCGAGGACGGCACACAGCCGCCGAAGGCGTGACGGTCCGCGCCGGCGCCCGCAGGCGTGACGGCCGGCACCACCGCCCGTGAACGCCCCAGCGCCACCGCCCGCGGACACCCCGGCATCACCACCCGTGGACACCCCGGCGCTACCGCTCGTAAACGCCCCCGGCACCACCGCCCATGGGCACCCCGCCGCTACCGCTCGTAGACGACCGTCACCGGCGCATGGTCGCTCCAGCGCTCGCCGTGCGTGGCGGCCCGCTCGACCCACGCCTTGACCGCACGCGCGGCCAGTCCCGGTGTGGTGATCTGGTAGTCGATGCGCCAGCCCGCGTCGTTGTCGAAGGCACGCCCCCGGTAGGACCACCAGCTGTACGGCCCCGCCACGTCCGGGTGCAGCTGCCGTACGACATCGACGTACGCGGCCTCCTCGAGGACCCGGGTCAGCCAGGCCCGCTCCTCGGGCAGGAAGCCGGAGTTCTTCCGGTTGGCCTTCCAGTTCTTCAGGTCGGCCTCCTGGTGGGCGATGTTCCAGTCGCCGCAGACCATGACCTCGCGGCCGGCCGCCGCCGCCCGCTCCTTCAGCCCCTGGAGGTAGGGCAGGAAGGCCGCCATGAAGCGCTCCTTCTCCTCCTGCCGCTCCGTGCCGACCTCGCCGGAGGGCAGGTACAGGCTCGCGACGGTCACGCCGGGCAGGTCGATCTCGACGTACCGGCCGCTCGCGTCGAACTCCTCGGCGCCGGGGACGCCGAACCCGCCGAAGCCGGTCTGGACCCGCTCCGGCGCCTGCCGGGAGTAGAGGGAGACCCCGGCGCGCCCCTTGGCGGCGGCGGGCGCGTGCACGGTGTGCCAGCCCTCGGGGGCGCGGACCTCCTCGGCCAGCTGGCCGGGCTCGGCGCGGACCTCCTGGAGGCAGACCACGTCGGCGTCGGTGCCCGCCAGCCACTCCACGAAGCCCTTCTTCGCGGCGGCGCGGAGCCCATTAACATTTACGGATGTAACAGTCAGCATCCGGAAACAGTACCTACCCCACCCCTACTCATAGATATACGATAGTCAGCATGGATATCCGCCCAAGCCGCTTCGACCACCCCGACGCCGTCAAACTCAACGACCAGGTACAGCTCGAATACGCCGAGCGGTACGGCGACGAGGGCGATATCACACCGCTGGACCCGGCCATGTTCGATCCGCCGCACGGTCTGTACCTGCTCGCCTACGACGAGCTGGAGCGCCCGGTGGCCACCGGCGGCTGGCGGACGCAGGACCGTAACCCGGAGGGCTACCGGGACGGCGACGCCGAGATCAAGCGGATGTTCGTGATCCCCGAGGGTCGCGGACGGGGCCTGGCCCGCCGGATGCTCGCCGCCCTGGAGGACGACGCCCGTGCCGCGGGCCGCGTCCGGATGGTCCTGGAGACCGGCGACCAGCAGCCCGAGGCGATAGCGCTGTACACCTCCAGCGGCTACACGGCGTGCGACAAGTTCGGCCACTACCGGGAGTACGAGAGCAGCATCTGCATGGCCAAGCCGCTCCAGCGGCCCTGACCCTCCGCCGGAGCGCCCCTCACCTCGGCGTGGCCAGCACCTGCGTCCAGTAGGGGCCGCGCGGCGAGTCGGCGATGCCCACCCCCACGTGCGTGAAGTTGCAGTTGAGGATGTCGTCGTCCCGGCCGGGACTGCGGCGCCACTGCTCCGCGACGGCGGCGGGATCGGCGTTCCCGGTGGCGATGGTCTCGCCGACGGCGGACCACAGGTAGCCGGAGTCGGCCACCCGATCGCCCATGCCCCGGCCCGTGGAGTCCGTGTGGCCGAAATAGCCGTGGGCCGCCATGTCCTCGGAGTGCCGCTGGGCGACCTCGGTGAGCCGGGGATCGGTGGTCAGCTGCGGGCAGTCGTTGTGGGCGCGCAGGGTGTTGACCTCGGTGACCAGGCGCGTCTGGGGGCGGGGCTGCGCCCGGGGCGCCGGGCTCGGGGACGGTGGCGGTTATGCGACTCGGCCGCCATCGGTGGCGAACTGACCGCCAACCCGGTGGTGCGCAAGCTGTCGTTCACCG
>NZ_JBEYKR010000165.1:0-14565 GCF_040703535.1 Streptomyces sp. NPDC007346 | reverse complement strand
CCCCGACACGATCGCCCCGGCGACCGCCTCCGGGGGGCCGGACCAGCAGGGAGAGAGGGCTCAGAGGCCGTACCGCTCCCGGGCCTCCTTGACCGCCGTGGCCGGCACCTCGCCGCGCCGGGCGAGCTGGGCCAGCGACGCCACCACGACCGACTGGGCGTCGACCCCGAAGTGGCGGCGGGCCGCCTCGCGGGTGTCGGAGAGGCCGAAGCCGTCCGTGCCGAGCGAGGACCAGTCCTGCTCCACCCACTGGCTGATCTGGTCCGGGACCTGGCGCATCCAGTCGCTGACCGCGAGCACCGGGCCCGGCGCACCGGAGAGCGCCTGGGTCACGTACGGCACCTGCTGCTCACCGCGGAGCAGCGCCTCGTCGGCCTCCAGCGCGTCGCGGCGCAGCTCGCCCCACGAGGTGGCGGACCAGACGTCGGCCGTGACGCCCCAGTCGGCGGCCAGCAGCTCCTGGGCCTCCAGGGCCCAGTGGATCGCCGTACCGGAGGCCAGCAGTTGCAGGCGCGGCGCATCCGCCTTGACGGGCGTGCCCTCCTTGAAGCGGTACAGGCCCTTGACGATGCCTTCCTCGACGCCCTCGGGCATCGCGGGCTGGGGCTTCGGCTCGTTGTAGACCGTCAGGTAGTAGAAGACGTTCTCGGCCTCGGGGCCGTACATCCGGCGCAGGCCGTCCTTGACGATCACCGCGATCTCGTAGGCGAACGCCGGGTCGTAGTTGAGCGAGGCCGGGTTGGTGGCCGCGATCAGGTGCGAGTGGCCGTCCGCGTGCTGGAGGCCCTCACCCGTCAGGGTCGTACGGCCCGCCGTGGCGCCGACGATGAAGCCCTTGCCGAGCTGGTCGGCGAGCTGCCACATCTGGTCGCCGGTCCGCTGCCAGCCGAACATCGAGTAGAAGATGTAGAACGGGATCATCGTCTCGCCGTGCGTCGCGTACGACGTGGAGGCGGCGATGAAGTCGGCCATGGCCCCGGCCTCGGTGATCCCCTCGTTGAGGATCTGGCCGTCCTTGGCCTCCTTGTAGTACATCAGCTGGTCGCGGTCGACCGGCTCGTACGTCTGGCCCAGCGGCGAGTAGATGCCGGCGGACGGGAAGAGGGACTCCATACCGAAGGTACGGGCCTCGTCCGGGACGATCGGCACCCAGCGCTTGCCGGTCTCCTTGTCCCGCATCAGGTCCTTCACCAGGCGGACGAACGCCATGGTGGTGGCCATCTCCTGCTTGCCGGACCCCTTGTACAGGGCCTTGAACGCGCGCTCCTCGGGCTGCGGCAGCGCCACCGTGTGCACCCGGCGGGCGGGGGCCGGGCCACCGAGGGCGGCACGGCGCTCCTGGAGGTAGCGGACCTCGGGGGAGTCGGCGCCGGGGTGGCCGTAGGGGACCAGGCCGTCCTCGAAGGCGCTGTCGGGGATCGGGAGGCCGAGCAGCTCGCGCATGCTCTTGAACTCGTCGATCGACAGCTTCTTCATCTGGTGGTTGGCGTTCTTGGACTCGAAGCCCTTGCCGAGCGTGTAGCCCTTGACCGTCTGGGCCAGGATCACGGTCGGCGCGCCCTTGTGCTCGATCGCCGCCTTGTAGGCCGCGTACACCTTGCGGGCCTCGTGGCCGCCGCGCGAGGTGTAGAAACACTCGGCGATCTTGGCGTCGCTGAGCAGCTTCGCCAGCTCGGCCAGGGCGGGCTCGGCGCCGAAGAAGTGGTCGCGGATGTAGGCCACGTCGCGGGTGGCGTACGTCTGGAACTGCGCGTCCGGGACCTCACGCAGGCGGCGCAGCAGCGCGCCCGTGGTGTCCAGCTGGAACAGCTCGTCCCAGGCGTTGCCCCAGAGCGTCTTGACGACGTTCCAGCCGGCCCCGCGGAACTGCGCCTCCAGCTCCTGGACCACGCGGAAGTTGGCGCGGACCGGGCCGTCGAGGCGCTGGAGGTTGCAGTTGATGACGAAGGTCAGGTTGTCGAGCTGCTCGCGGGAGGCCAGCGCGAGGGCGGCGGTCGACTCGGGCTCGTCCATCTCGCCGTCGCCCAGGAACGCCCAGACGTGCGAGTTGGAGGTGTCCTTGATGTTGCGGTTGGCCAGGTAGCGGTTGAAGCGCGCCTGGTAGATGGCCGAGAGCGGGCCGAGGCCCATCGACACGGTGGGGAACTCCCACAGCCAGGGCAGCCGCCGCGGGTGCGGGTAGGAGGGCAGGCCCTCGCCACCGGTCTCCTGGCGGAAGTTGTCGAGGTGCTGCTCGCTGAGCCGGCCGTCGAGGAAGGCGCGGGCGTAGATGCCGGGGGAGGCGTGGCCCTGGATGTAGAGCTGGTCGCCGCTGCCGTCCCCCTCCTTGCCGCGGAAGAAGTGGTTGAAGCCGGTCTCGTAGAGCCACGCCGCCGAGGCGAAGGTGGCGATGTGGCCGCCCACCCCGTACCGGGCGCCACGGGTCACCATCGCGGCCGCGTTCCAGCGGTTCCACGCGGTGATCCTCGACTCCATCTCCAGGTCGCCGTCGAACGCGGGCTCGGCGGCGGTCGGGATGGTGTTGACGTAATCGGTCTCCAGCAGCTTGGGCAGCGCGAGACCGGCGCCCTCGGCGTGCTGCAACGAGCGGCGCATCAGGTACGCGGCGCGGTGCGGGCCGGCGGCCTGGGTGACGGCGTCCAGGGAGGCCGCCCATTCGGCGGTCTCCTCGGGGTCACGGTCCGGGAGCTGGTCGAGCTCGCTCGGAAGCTTTCCTACGGGGTCGGTCATGATCGCCGCCTTCCGGAGAGGAGGGGGGTGGAGAAGGCCCTGGCTGGCAGGACAGGGCGATGGGGCCGGTGGGCCCGCGGGGTGAACTCTAAGTCGCTGATCGATGATCGATCAAAGGATTGAAGGCAAAACTTCTCGATACGAAGAAAAGTGGCATGGGGTGCCTCGAAATGGGGCACTGAGTGACGCGAAAAAGCGCGCAAAAGGGGCGCTGACCTGCACGAACGAGCAGCCAGTACGCCAGATGATCGGGCGGCCGCCGGGGCCTACGCGCGCGGCGCGCAGCCCAGCACGTGGGCCTTCACCAGGGCGCCGATCTGCGGGTCCCCGGCGAGGAACGCGTCGATGAGGGCCTGGTGCTCCTCCGCGTACGACTTCTGCACCGTGCCCAGCCAGCGGATCGACAGGGCCGTGAACACCTCGATGCCCAGCCCCTCCCAGGTGTGCAGCAGCACGGCGTTCCCGGCGGCGCGGACCATCTCCCGGTGGAAGCCCACCGTGTGCCGCACCTGGGCCTCGCCGTCGGCCAGCCGGTCCGCCTCGTACAGCGCCGCCACATGGGGGGCCAGGGCCGAGCAGTCCCGGCCGAGCAGCGGGGCCGCCAGCTCCGCCGCGATCTGCTCCAGGCCGGCCCGTACCGGGTAGCTCTCCTCCAGGTCGGCCGCGGTGAGGTTGCGGACCCGCACGCCCTTGTTGGGGGCCGACTCGATCAGCCGGAGCGTCTCCAGCTCGCGCAGCGCCTCGCGTACGGGCGTCTGGCTGACCTCCAGCTCGGTGGCGATGCGGCGCTCCACGATCCGCTCACCCGGCTTCCAGCGCCCGCTGACGATCCCCTCCACGATGTGCTCGCGGATCTGTTCGCGCAGCGAGTGGACGACGGGCGGGGTCATGGGGGTGCTCCTTCGGACAAACCGGTGGTGCCTACACCATCACGGTGGCGAGGGCGACCGGTGGTGTTTAGACAATACGGCGGCGCCCCCGCCCGGAAGAGTTCCGGACGGGGGCGCCGCTGGTGAGGCTGGTTACAGCCGGAGCGTTCAGAGGCCGAGCTCGACCTCGAACTCACCGGCCTCCAGGATCGCCTTGACCGACGTCAGGTAACGGGCGGCGTCCGCGCCGTCCACCAGGCGGTGGTCGTAGGAGAGCGAGAGGTACGTCATGTCGCGCACCGCGATGGTCTCGCCGAGGTCCGGGTGGTCGATGACCACCGGGCGGCGGACCGTGGCGCCGATGCCCAGGATGGCTGCCTGGTTCGGCGGCACGATGACGGTGTCGAACAGCGCACCGCGCGAACCGGTGTTGCTGATGGTGAAGGTGGCACCGGACATGTCGTCCGGGGTCAGGCCGCCACCGCGGGCCTTGCCGGCCAGCTCGGCGGTCTTCTTCGAGATACCGGCGATGTTCAGGTCGCCCGCACCCTTGATGACCGGGGTCATCAGGCCCTTCTCCGCGTCCACGGCGATGCCGATGTTCTCCGCGTCGAAGTACGTGATGGTGCCTTCGCCCTCGTTGATCCGGGCGTTGATGACCGGGTGGGCCTTCAGCGCCTGGGCCGCCGCCTTCACGAAGAACGGCATCGGGGACAGCTTGACGCCCTCACGGGCGGCGAACGCGGCCTTCGCCTGGTTGCGCAGCTTCATCAGCTTGGTGATGTCGACCTCGAGGACCGAGGTCAGCTGGGCCTGCGAGTGCAGCGCCTTCATCATGTTGTCGCCGATGACCTTGCGCATGCGGGTCATCTTGACCGTCTGACCGCGCAGCGGGGACGCCTCCAGCTTCGGCGCCGCCTTGGCGGCGGCCGGAGCGGCGGCGGGCGCCGGAGCGGCTGCGGCGGCCTTGGCGGCCTCCGCGGCGGCGACGACGTCCTGCTTGCGGATACGGCCACCGACGCCGGTGCCCTTGACCGAGCCCAGGTCCACGTTGTTCTCGGACGCGAGCTTGCGGACCAGCGGCGTGACGTAGGCGCCGTCGTCACCGGAGGGCGCGGCCTTGGCGGCCGGTGCCTGGGCGGCGGGGGCCGGCTGGGCGGCGGCGGGCGCCGGGGCCGGCTCGGAGGGAGCCGGGTCCGGAGCCGGAGCGGTCTGCTGCTGCGGCGCCGGGGCGGAGGGAGCCTGCGGAGCGGGGGCCTCCTGCTTCGGGGCCTCCTGCTTCGGCTCCTCGGCCTTGGGGGCCTCGGCCTTCGGGGCCTCCTGCTTGGGGGCCTCCTGCTTCGGGGCGGCGCCCGGAGCACCGATGACGGCCAGCTTGGCACCGACCTCGGCGGTCTCGTCCTCGCCGACCACGATCTCCAGCAGCACACCGGCGACCGGGGCGGGGATCTCGGTGTCGACCTTGTCCGTGGAGACCTCGAGCAGCGGCTCGTCCTCCGCGACCTCCTCGCCGACCTCCTTCAGCCAGCGGGTGACGGTGCCCTCGGTGACGCTCTCGCCGAGCGCTGGAAGGGTGACGTCGGTGCCCTCGGCGGACGAACCGCCGGTGGCCGCCTCGGCGGTCGGGGCCTCGGCCGGAGCCTCGGTCTCGGTCGACGGGGCGGTGGGCGCCTCTTCGGCGGCCGGGGCCGGGGTGGCGGCCGGCTCGGTGGACTCGGCCTGGGCCGGAGCCTCGGACTCGGCCGGTGCGCCGGAGCCGTCGTCGATGACGGCCAGCTCGGCGCCGACCTCGACGGTCTCGTCCTCGGCGACCTTGATGGACGACAGGACGCCGGACGCGGGGGCCGGGATCTCGGTGTCGACCTTGTCGGTCGAGACCTCGAGCAACGGCTCGTCGGCCTCGACGCGCTCGCCCTCGGCCTTCAGCCAACGGGTGACAGTGCCCTCGGTGACGCTCTCGCCGAGCGCCGGAAGGGTTACGGAAACCGACATGGTTTCAGTTGCTCCTTACGAAAATGCGGAAGTGGTCGGTCGTCGCGCCCGGGACCGGGGGATCAGTCGTGCGAGTGGAGAGGCTTGCCGGCCAGTGCCAGGTGAGCCTCGCCCATCGCCTCGTTCTGCGTCGGGTGGGCGTGGATGAGCTGCGCGACCTCGGACGGCAGCGCCTCCCAGTTGTAGATCAGCTGGGCTTCGCCGACCTGCTCGCCCATGCGGTCGCCCACCATGTGGACGCCGACCACGGCACCGTCCTTGACCTGGACGAGCTTGATCTCGCCCGCGGTCTTGAGGATCTTGCTCTTGCCGTTGCCCGCGAGGTTGTACTTGAGGGCGACGACCTTGTCCGCGCCGTAGATCTCCTTGGCCTTGGCCTCGGTGATGCCCACGGAGGCGACCTCGGGGTGGCAGTACGTCACCTTCGGCACGCCGTCGTAGTCGATCGGGACGGTCTTGAGACCGGCCAGACGCTCCGCCACCAGGATGCCCTCGGCGAAGCCGACGTGCGCGAGCTGGAGCGTGGGGACCAGGTCGCCCACGGCCGAGATCGTCGGAACGTTGGTCTGCATGTACTCGTCGACCAGGACGTAGCCGCGGTCCATGGCGACCCCGGCCTCCTCGTAGCCCAGGCCCTGCGAGACCGGGCCGCGGCCGATCGCGACGAGCAGCAGCTCCGCCTCGAAGGTCTTGCCGTCGGCGAGGGTGACGCGGACGCCGTCCTGCGTGTACTCGGCCTTCTCGAAGAACGTACCGAGGTTGAACTTGATGCCGCGCTTGCGGAAAGCGCGCTCAAGAAGCTTCGAGCTGTTCTCGTCCTCGACCGGGACGAGGTGCTTCAGGCCCTCGACGATGGTGATCTCGGTGCCGAAGGACTTCCACGCCGAGGCGAACTCGACGCCGATGACGCCGCCGCCCAGCACGATCGCCGACTTCGGGACGCGGTCCATCTTCAGCGCGTGGTCCGAGGAGATGATGCGGTTGCCGTCGATCTCCAGGCCCGGCAGCGACTTCGGCACGGAGCCGGTCGCCAGCAGCACGTGGCGGCCCTGGACACGCTGGCCGTTCACGTCGACGGAGGTGGGGGAGGAGAGCTTGCCCTCACCCTCGATGTAGTGGACCTTGCGCGAGGCGATGAGACCCTGGAGACCCTTGTACAGGCCCGAGATCACCTCGTCCTTGTACTTGTTGACGGCCTCCATGTCGATGCCCTCGAAGGTGGCCTTCACGCCGAACTGGGCCGACTCGCGGGCCTGGTCCGCGATCTCGCCCGCGTGCAGCAGCGCCTTCGTGGGGATGCAGCCGTTGTGCAGGCAGGTGCCGCCGACCTTGCCCTTCTCGATCAGGGCGACGTCCAGGCCCAGCTGCGCTCCGCGCAGGGCCGCGGCGTAACCGCCACTGCCACCGCCGAGGATCACTAGGTCGAAAACGGTGCTGGCGTCGTTCGCCACGTCACGTCCTCCATGCATGTGCGCCGTACGCCGGGCCCCGTCGCTGGGGTGTGACCGGCCGGTCGGCTGGTGTTCGGCCGCTTTTGTCATTCGGCCCTGTGGTGGGGGCCCTGTCCTGCCGAGAACCCATCTTCGCACTTGTTGACGGTGGGCGGGACGCGGGGCCCGGGTCCGGGACGGATGATCGTCCGTCCCGGTGGGTTACTGCTGCGTAGTTACCTACGGATTCCGTCGATGTTCGTCGAGAGCGAAACCCTGTCTTCCCTTGGCGCTTCCTTGCCGCTTCCGAAACGAGTCTTGCCGCTTTCGCTGCGACAACACGTAAGGCCCCGGACCTATGCCCGGGGCCGTACGAGGGAGGTCACTCAGCCCAGGTCGCCGTCGGCGGTGCGCTCGGCGAGGCGCACCAGGGTGCGGACCGCGGAGCCGGTGCCGCCCTTGGGCGTGTAGCCGTACGGCGCGCCCTCGTGGAAGGCCGGGCCCGCGATGTCCAGGTGCGCCCAGGCGATGCCCTCGCCCACGAACTCCTTGAGGAACAGGCCGGCCACCAGGCCGCCGCCCATGCGCTCACCCATGTTGGCGATGTCGGCGGTGGGGGAGTCCATGCCCTTGCGCAGGTCGGCGGGGAGCGGCATCGGCCAGGAGGCCTCGCCGACCTCCTCGGCGATCTCGTGGATCGACGTACGGAAGGCGTCGTCGTTGGCCATGATCCCGAAGGTGCGGTTGCCGAGCGCCAGCACCATCGCGCCGGTCAGGGTCGCCACGTCGACGATCGCGTCGGGCTTCTCCTCCGAGGCGCGGGTGAGCGCGTCGCCCAGGACGAGCCGGCCCTCGGCGTCGGTGTTGAGGACCTCGACGGTCTTGCCGCTGTACATGCGCAGCACGTCACCGGGGCGGGTGGCGTTGCCGGAGGGCATGTTCTCGGCCAGTGCCAGCCAGCCGGTCACGTTGACCTTGAGGCCGAGGCGGGCGGCCGCGACGACGGCGGCGAACACGGCGGCGGCGCCGCTCATGTCGCACTTCATCGTCTCGTTGTGGCCGGCCGGCTTGAGCGAGATGCCGCCCGAGTCGTAGGTGATGCCCTTGCCGACCAGGGCCAGGGTCTTCTGCGCCTTCGGGTGGGTGTAGGCGAGCTTCACCAGGCGCGGGCCGTTCACGGAGCCCTGGCCGACGCCGAGGATGCCGCCGAAGCCGCCCTTGACCAGGGCCTTCTCGTCCAGGACCTGGACCTTGACGCCGTGCTCCTTGCCCGCGGCGGTGGCCACGGCGGCGAAGGACTCGGGGTAGAGGTCGTTGGGCGGGGTGTTGATCAGGTCGCGGGCGCGGTTGATCTCCTCGGCCAGCGCGAGGGCGCGCTCGACGGCCGCCTTGTACGCCTTGTCGCGCGGCTTGGCACCGACGAGGGCGATCTCGGCGAGCGGGAGCTTGGGGCCGCTGTCCTTGGACTTGGCGTCCTTGGGGGCGAGCTTGTTCTCGCCGCCCTGGTAGGCGGTGAAGGCGTAGGCGCCGAGCAGGGCGCCTTCGGCGACGGCCGCGGCGTCCTCGACGGTGCCGGCGGGCAGCGCGAAGCCGGCCTTCTTGAAGCCGGACAGCGCGCGGGCGGCGGTGCCCGCGGCGCGGCGCAGCGCCTCCGCGTCGTACGCGTCGTCCTTGTCCGGGACCGGACCGAGCCCGACCGCGATGACGACCGGGACCTTGAGGCCGGACGGCGCGGGCAGCTTGGTCAGTTCGCCCTCGGCACCCACGGCCCCCAGGGTCGCGAGAACGGAGGCGAGCTTTCCGTCGAACGCCTTGTCCACGGCCTCGGCGCCCGGTGCGAGGACCAGGTCCTTGGATCCAGCGCCCTTCGCGACGCCGACGACGAGTGCGTCGGCGCGCAGCGTCGCCGCACCGGCAGTGCTGAGAGTGAGAGCAGTCACGGTGGTGAAATCTCGCTTCCGTTGAGTTCGAGTTCGGTCGAGGGGTGGGCCGACCGTGCCCGGCGCATCGTAGACGCCTCCGCAACGCGCCAGGAACGAGCCTACGCGCGCCGTTCGCCGGGGGTTACGGCGGCGGGCCGTTCCGACCGGTATGGCGGTCGGTTCCGGCTGTACGGGGGCCGCCTTCCGTCGGGTACGGAGGCGGGTGCGCGTGCCGTGCGTGGGCACGCCGGTGGGTCTGCGCGTGGGCCGACGGCGTCACGGGCCGAGGACCAGCACCACCAGGGCCGCCGTCCCCGCCGTCTCCGCCACCCCGCCGAACACGTCGCCGGTCACCCCGCCGAACCGCCGTACGCAGTGGCGCAGCAGGAGTTCGGCGGCGGCCAGGGCGCCGAGCACCGCGAGCGCGTGGTGCGGTGCCCCGTACCGGCCCAGCGACGCGCCCGCCGCCGCGCACAGCGCCACCGTCACCCCCGCCACGAGCAGCGCTCGCCCCGCTGGGACCGTGGCCGCCACCACCGCGCCGAGGCCCTCGGGCCGGGCCGCCGGGACGCCCCGACGGCAGGCCAGGGTGAGGGCGAGCCGGGCGGCGACCGCCGCGACCACGGTCCCCAGCGCCCCGTGGGCCCAGCCCTCCGCGTACAGCTCGAAGAGGGCCGCGACCTGGGCCAGCAGGGTCAGGAGCAGGGTGATGACCCCGAACGGCCCGATGTCGGACTGCTTCATGATCCGCAGTGCGTCCTCGGCCGGTCTCCCGCTGCCGAGGCCGTCCGCCGTGTCGGCGAGGCCGTCCAGGTGCAGCCCCCGGGTGAGGGCGGCGGGCACCGCCACGGAGGCGACCGCCGCGAGCAGCGGCCCCGAGCCGGCCAGCAGGGACAGCGTGCCGAGCGCGGCGGCGAGCAGGCCGACGACGAGCCCGGCGAGCGGGGCGCAGGCCATGCCGGCCCTGGCGGTCGCGCGGCCCCAGCGGGTCACGCGGACGGGCAGCACGGTGAGGGTGCCGAAGGCGAAACGCAGGCCATGGCTGTTCAGGGAGGTCACCGCGGGCAGGTTAGCCGCTCCCGCACACGGATAGATTGGCGAAATCGGTAGAAAAGCCGCGGAGCGCAGCGTATCGGGAGCGGGTGGCATGGGTAACTGGTGGCACACCAACATCGCCGAGCCGGGCAAGCTGCCCCTGCTCCTCGCCCTGGCCGCCTTCGTCCTGACCTTCGCGATCACCCGCACGATCACGCGGATGATCCGCGCGGGGAAGGGCCCGTTCCGCGACATCACCCCGGGCGGGATCCACATCCACCACGTGGTGCCCGGGGTCGTGCTGACGGTGGTCGGCGGCTTCGGCGCGGTGGCCGCCGGCCGGCACGGGGTGGCCGCCGGGGTGTGCGCGGTGATCTTCGGGGTCGGGGCCGGGCTGGTGCTGGACGAGTTCGCGCTGATCCTGCATCTGGACGACGTGTACTGGACCGAGGAGGGCCGCCGGAGCGTGGAGGCGGTCGTGCTGACGGCCTCGCTGGTGCTGCTGGTCCTGGCGGGGTTCTCGCCGCTCGGGGTCGACGACGTGACCGACGCGGAGCAGCAGGGCAGGCTCGGCGTCATCGCCTCGTACGTGATCAACTTCTGCTTCGTCGTGATCGCGCTGTTCAAGGGCAAGACCCGGATGGCGGTGCTCGGCACGTTCGTCCCGTTCGTCGCGCTGATCGGCGCACTCCGTCTGGCCCGCCCCACCTCGCCCTGGGCCAGACGGTTCTACCGCCACCGCCACCGGGCCCGTTCCAGGGCGGTGCTGCGCGCCTACCACCACGATGTGCGCTGGGCGGGGCCGAGCCGGAGGTTTCAGGACCTCATCGGCGGCTCCCCGGACCGGGTCCCGCCACCACCCGCCCGCAGGCCCTGAGCCCCGCCCTCCCGCCGCCGCCCGAGCCACTCCCGTACGGCGCACACCACCAGGACGGCGGCGATGGAGGCCAGATGCTCCCGGCCCGCCAGGTTGTCCTTGACCAGGACCTCCACCACCATGGCGACGACCACCAGCGACCCGGTGAACCAGGCCCGGTAGGCGTGGCAGACGTACACCGCGAGCCCCACCACCGCCGCCGAGGGCCCGGTGTCCACCACCTGCGCGTCCGAGGCCGGCAGCCCCAGGAACGCGTCCGGGCCCAGCGCGACGCCGACCCGGGCGTACAGCGTCCCCGCCAGCGTGGCGGCGTACGCGACGGCCAGGGTCCGCCACCGCCCCAGGCACACCTCCGCGATGCCGAACACCACCAGGATCTGCGCCAGCGCCCCCCACACCGGCAGATCGAGCGCGGGCACGAACAGCGACAGCGGCGTACGCAGCAGAGCGAGCCACCCCGGGTCCTCGGCCCGCACCGCCCCCAGGCTCCGCACCGGGCCGTAGCCCCACGCCTGGTTCTGGACCAGCTGAACGACCGCGGTCAGCGCCACCGCCGTCCACGTCAGCGCGAGCGCCCGCACTCCGCGTGCGCGGAGCCCGTTCCCTACGGTGGTGAGGAGCGGGCCCCACTCCCGCCGGGCGGCCCGGCGCGGCGCCGGGAGGCGGCTCATCCAGGACGACATGGACGGGGCCCCCGGATCGGTCGGTACGTGGCGTCGGCGCGGGGGAGCGACTCGACCTGACCACCCGTGCGAGAGGAAGCGCGGCAGCGCGCGCCACAGCCTCGGCACCGGTCCCGCGCCGAGCCGCGATCCCCTCCCGAAGACGGACGGACGCCCGGCGAAGTTGAGCGGGACCTGTGTGATCTTTCGATCCCCTGTGGGGGCGGCGGGGGCGCCCGGCTCGCCGTCTGCGGCCGTCAGGTCGCGTCGAGCGCCTTCGCCTCGTCCTCGGCAGCGGGCTCCGCCGACCCGTCCGCGTCCCCGTCCTCGGCCACCTCCGGCGTACGCTCCGGCAGCTCGGCGGCGAGCGCGGCCGCCGCCTGCACCAGCGGCAGGGCCAGCAGCGCGCCCGTGCCCTCGCCCACCGTGACCCCGTGGTCCAGCAGCGGGGTCAGCGCCATCCGGTCCAGCGCCTTCGACTGCGCCGGCTCCCCGCTGACCTGCCCGGCCAGCCACCAGTCCGGCGCCCGGAACGCCGCCCGCTGCGCCACCAGCGCACAGGCCGCCGCGACGACCCCGTCCAGGATCACCGGCATCCGGCGCACCGCCGACTGGAGCAGGAACCCCGTCATCGCGGCCAGATCGGCGCCGCCCACCGTCGCCAGCAGCTCCAGCTGGTCACCGAGGACCGGCCGGGCCCGGCGCAGCGCGTCCCGGATCGCCGCGCACTTGCGCATCCAGGCCAGATCGTCGATGCCCGCACCGCCGCGCCCGGTCACCACCGAGGCGTCCGTACCGCAGAGCGCCGCGACGAGGGTGCCCGCGGCCGTGGTCCCGCCGACGCTCAGGTCGCCGAGCACCACCAGGTCGGTGCCGGAGTCCGCCTCCTCGTCGGCGATGGCCATGCCCAGGCGGACGGCGCGCTCGGCCTCCTCGGCACTCAGCGCGTCCTCGATGTCGATGCGCCCCGAACCCCGCCGCACCCGGTGGCGGACGACGGACTCGGGCAGCAGCTCCGGGTCGCAGTCGATGCCCGCGTCCACGATCCGCAGCGGCACCGAGAAGCGCCGGGCCAGCACCGCCACCGGGCTCGCCCCGTCGAGGGCCGCCCGGACCAGCTCGTGGGTGGTGCCCGCCGCGCGCCCGGAGACGCCCAGCTCCGCCACCCCGTGGTCACCCGCGAAGAGCACCAGGCGCGGCTGCGCGACGGCCTTGACCGGTACGGACTGCTGCGCGGCGCTGAGCCACTCGCCCAGCTCGTCGAGCCGGCCCAGCGCCCCCGGCGGGACGATCAGCCGCTCCCGCCGTTCCTCGGCGTCGCGCCGTACGCCCCCGTCGGGGCGTTCGATCAGGTCGGAGAAGTCGTCCAGGTTCACGGAGGTCTGCCTCGCGGGTCGTCACGTCGGTTTCCGGTCCGGGAACCCGGCGGCGGGCCCCTGCCGGGAACAGTACCGGTCGACCCGGACGGGCCCCTGCCGGTGCTGGTGACGCCCCCTCACCCCCGCAACACCACCGCCTGCCCCGCCACCACCAGCAGCACCTCTTCGCACTCGGCCGCCACCGCCGCGTTCAGCCGCCCCAGCTCGTCCCGGAACCGCCGCCCCGCCGGAGTCGCCGGGACCACCCCCGCCCCCACCTCGTTGGTCACCAGCACCACCTGGCGCCGGGTCCCGCGCACCGCGCCCACCAGCTCCGCCACCCGCGCCCGCAACGCCTCCTCGCCGCCGTGCCGCCACCGCACGTCCTCCCAGGCGTCCACCCGGTCCATCGCGTCGGTCAGCCACAGCGACAGGCAGTCGACCAGCAGCGGCGGTCCGTCCGCGCCCAGCAGGGCCGCGACCTCACAGGTCTCCTCGGTCCGCCACGCACCCGGCCGGCGCTCCCGGTGCAGCCCCACCCGGGCCGCCCACTCCGGGTCCCCCTCGCGCCGCCCGCCGGTCGCCACGTACACCACCTCGGGGAACGTCTCAAGACGCCGCTCCGCCTCCAGCGACTTCCCCGACCGGGCGCCGCCCGTCACCAGCACCCGGCGCGGCACCTCCGGCACCACCGGGTACTCGCCCACCACCAGCGTCGTCCCGTCCTCCACCGCCCGCGCCCCGGCCGCCGCGAGGGACCGCTCCAGCGCCGCGCCCGGCGGGGCGTCGTGGTCCAGGTGGACCGCGATCACCTCGGTTGCCGGGCCGACCGCCCCCACCGCCCGCAGCCGCGCCACCGCGTCGGGCCGCCCGATCACATCGCAGAGCACCAGGTCGTACGGCCGCTCCGCCCGCCCGTCGAGCCCGGCGGGCGCGGCCCCCGGCGGCAGGTACAGCAGCCGCTCGCCCTCCGGGGAGCCCACCTCGTAACCGGTCCCCGGCGCGTCCATCGGCACCGCCCGCACCCGGTGCCCGCTGATCAGCGTCAGCACCTGGCCGTCCGGCACCCGCCCGGCCGGCGGCAGCGCGGCCGGCAGCTCGACGGCGGGCCCGTCGTGCGGATGGGTCAGCAGCACCTGGCGCACCGCGCCCAGCGAGCGCCCCGCGCGGGCGGCGGCGAACACCGCCCCCGGGGTCAGGTCCAGCAGCAGCGCGTCGTCGACCAGCAGGGCGGTCGCGGCGCGCGCCCACGGGCCGCGGGCCGTCGCACAGGCCGCACAGGGGCAGGAGGGGCGCGGAAGCCCGTCGGGGGCTCCGGTGCCGAGCAGAGTCAGTTCCACACCTTGATCCTCCCGTGTCCCCCCGCGAGGTGCGCGCCCGGCTAGGCTTCTGGCAGCAACTGACCCAGGAGTCGGGCAGCGTGACCCAGGAGGCGGACATGGCGTGGACGTGGCGGTTCGAGAAGTCCGACGGTACGGAGACGGAGCCGGCGCTGCAGCCGGAGGAGTTCACCACCCAGGGCGACGCGGAGTCCTGGATCGGTGAGTTCTGGAAGGAACTCCTGGAGGGCGGAGCCGCCCAGGTGACGCTCTTCGAGGACTCCACCAAGATCTACGGCCCGATGAGCCTTCAGGCCGACGGAGCCTGAGGCTCGGGTGACGGAAGGGGCGGTACGGGGGGAGCCCCTCCC
>NZ_JBEYKR010000164.1:0-14906 GCF_040703535.1 Streptomyces sp. NPDC007346 | reverse complement strand
CCCGCCGCCCATGCGGCGGGCAGCGTCGTGAAGGTGACCGGATCCCAGGGCGACTGGCAGTTGACCGTGGACGGTTCGCCGTACACCGTCAAGGGCCTGACCTGGGGCCCGTCCGTCGCGGATGCCGAGCAGTACATGCCCGATGTGCGGTCGATGGGCGTCAACACGATCCGTACGTGGGGCACCGACGCCACCACGAAGCCCTTGCTGGACACCGCGGCGGCCAACGGCATCAAGGTGATCGCCGGGTTCTGGTTGCAGCCCGGCGGCGGTCCCGGCAGCGGTGGCTGTGTGGACTACCTGACGGACACCGCCTACAAGAACGACATGCTCGCCGAGTTCCCCAGGTGGGTGGAGACCTACAAGGACCATGAGGGCGTCCTCATGTGGAACGTCGGCAACGAGTCGGTGCTCGGGCTGCAGAACTGCTACAGCGGCGAGGCCCTGGAGCAGCAGCGTGACGCCTACACCACCTTCGTCAACGACATCGCCAAGAAGATCCACGAAGTCGACCCCGACCACCCGGTCACCTCGACCGACGCCTGGACCGGGGCCTGGCCGTACTACAAGAAGAACGCGCCCGACCTCGACCTGTACGCCGTGAACTCCTACGACGCCGTTTGCGACATCCGCTCCACCTGGGAGGAGGGCGGCTACGACAAGCCCTACATCGTCACCGAGGGCGGGCCCGCCGGGGAGTGGGAGGTGCCGGACGACGCCAACGGCGTACCGGAGGAGCCCACCGACGTGGCGAAGGCGGCGGGGTACAAGAGCGCCTGGGAGTGCGTCCAGGACCACCCCGGGGTCTCGCTCGGGGCGACGCTCTTCCACTACGGCACCGAGTACGACTTCGGCGGCGTCTGGTTCAACCTGCTCCCCGCGGGTGAGAAGAGGCTCTCGTACTACGCGGTGAAGGAGGCGTTCGGTGCCGACACCTCCGGTGACAACACCCCGCCCGTCATCAGCGGGTTCAGCGTCGACGACGCCACCGCCGTCCAGGCCGGCCGGACGTTCCGGGTGAACGCCTCCGTCGCCGACCCGGACGGGGACGCGCTCAGCCACGAGGTGCTGTTCAGCTCCAAGTACATCGACGAGGACGGGCAGTTGACCGAGGCGGCCTTCACCGACCGGGGCGACGGCACGTTCGACGTGACCGCCCCGGACAGGCTCGGCGTCTGGAAGGTCTACCTCAAGTCGACCGACGGGCAGGGCAACGTCGGCATCGAGACCGCGTCCTTCAAGGTGGTGCCGCCGCAGGTCGCAGGGGTCAACCTGGCCCTCGGCAGGACCGCCACGGCCTCGACCCACCAGGCCGACAGCGTCGGCTGCCCCTGCCCGGCGGCCAACGCCGTCGACGGGTCCTTCGACACCCGCTGGGCCAGTGACTGGGCCGACCAGCAGTGGATCCAGGTCGACCTGGGCGCCATCACCTCCTTCGACCACGTCCAGCTGGCCTGGGAGGCCGCCTACGCCAAGGGCTACACGGTCCAGACCTCCACGAGCGGCGAGGACTGGACCACCGTCCACACCGAGACCGCGGGCAACGGCGGCATCGACGACATCGAGGTCGCCGCGAGCGGCCGCTACGTCCGCGTGAACACCTCCGAGCGCGGCACGCCGTGGGGCAACTCGCTCTACGAGTTCGGCGTCTACCGCAGCTGACCCCGCCGGACGGCGAGACCTGCCGCACCGTTCTCTCCCCGCTGCCGGTGCGGTGGGACAGTCCGCGGCGACCACGGCGATCCGTGGCCGCCGCGGACTTCCCGTGCGTCAACTCCCGTGCGTCAACTCCCGTGCGTCAACTCCCGTGCGTCAACTCCCGTGCGGCGCCGAGGAAAGCTGGGTAGCCTAGGTTTCTGCCTAGGGCTCCTAGGTTTGTGTGGCGGGCGGCTGCGGCCGGTGGAGGTACGAGAATGGTTCGCGCGGGTCTCACGACCGAACGAGTGGTGGCGGCCGCCGCCGACCTGGCCGACTCCATCGGCTTCGACCAGGTCACCCTCTCCGCCCTGGCCCGCGGCTTCGGGGTGAAGGACGCCAGCCTCTACTCGCACGTCAGGAGCGTCCAGGACCTCCGCACCCGCGTCGCCCTGCTGGCGGCGGGCGAGTTCGCCGACCGGCTGGGCGAGGCGGTCGCCGGCCGGGCCGGGCGCGAGGCGCTCGCGGCCTTCGCCGACGCCTACCGGAAGTTCGCGCTCGAACACCCCGGGCGGTACCAGGCGACCCAGCTGAAGATCGATCCGGCGGCGGCCCAGGAGTCCAGCGCCTTCCGCCGGACGGTCGGGACGATCTACGCCATGATGCGCGCCTACCGGCTGCCCGAACCCGATCTCACGGACGCGGTACGGCTGTTGCGCTCCACCCTGCACGGCTTCAGCGATCTGGAGGCGGACGGCGCGTTCCAGGCGGCCCGGGACGTCGAGGCGTCCTGGGAGCGGGCCGTGGAGGCGCTGCACATCGCACTGGAGCACTGGCCGTCGGGGCCGGGACCGGGAGGCGGCGCCACGACTCCCCCTTCCCCCTGACCTTCACCTTCATCTTCACCGACGAGGAACGGAGACAGCGATGACAGACACGACGGCCGTGCGCGAGGGCCTGCTCACGGTGGACGGCGCCACCCTGCACCACGAGGTGCGCGGCCAGGGGCCGTTGCTGGTGCTGATACCGGGCGGGAGCGCCGACGCCGGGATCTACGACACGGTCGCGGCCGAGCTGGCGGACCGGTGGACGGTGGCCTCGTTCGACCCGCGCGGCTACTCGCGCAGCCCGCTCGACGGCCCGGTCGCGGACCAGCTGCCGCGGACGCACGCCGAGGACGTCGTCCGGCTGATCGAGCTGCTGTCGCCGGACGGAGCACCGGCCGCCGTCTTCGGCTCCAGTTCGAGCGCCGTGGTCGCGCTGGACCTGCTGGCCCGCCACCCCGGCCGGCTGAGCCGGGTCGTCGCGCACGAACCGCCCGTGGTGGAGCTGCTGCCCGACCCGGGGGCGGGGCGCGCGCTCTTCGCCGCCGTACGGGAGTCCTTCCGCCGGGAGGGGGTCGCGGCGGCGATGGCCACGATGGCGGCGGGGCTCGCTCCGGACGAGGGGGAGACCCCGGCGGGAGGCGAGCCGGCCGGCGACGGGCCCGCGCCTGAGGAGAAGGCGGACCCCACCCCGGAGCAGGCCCCCACCCCGGAGCAGGCCGCCACCTTCAGCCGGATGCACGCCAACCTGCCCGTCTTCCTGGAGCACGTGCTCTGCCCGTTCAGCGGGTACGTCCCCGACCTCGTGGCCCTCGAGTCCGCCGCCGCGCGGCTGGTCGTCGGCGTCGGGCAGGACTCGCGGGCGCTCCTGCCCGCCGTGGCGGCCGAGCGGCTGGCCCGGCGGGTGGACGGGCGGGTGGCGGAGTTCCCCGGCGGGCACATCGGCCTCACCGAGGACCCCCGCGCGTTCGCCGCCCGCCTGCGCGAGGTGCTCCTCGCCTGAGGCCCCTCACGGTGCGGCCCCGGCACGGACGAAGGCTCCCGGCCATGGCGGCGAACCACCACGGCCGGGAGCCCGCGGGCGGGCGGCACGGGCTCAGGCGACGAACCCCGCGCGGCGCTCCGCGTGTTCCCGGACCAGCTCCGCGTACCGGCGGCCGCTGGTCTTGACCGTACGGCGCTGGGTCGCGTAGTCCACGTGGACCAGGCCGAACCGCTTGTCGTAGCCGTACGCCCACTCGAAGTTGTCCAGCAGCGACCAGGCGAAGTACCCGGCCAGCGGCGCGCCCTTGGCGACCGCGCGGGCGCAGGCGGCGAGGTGCTCCTCCAGGTAGCGCACGCGCTCCGGGTCGTGGACCGAGCCGTCCGCCGCCACGGTGTCCTCGTAGGCGGAGCCGTTCTCGGTGACGTAGACGCGCTCGACGCCGTACTCCTCGGTCAGCCGCAGCAGCAACTGCTCCAGCCCGTCCGCGTACACCTCCCAGTCCATGTGGGTGTGGCGCGCGTCGGCCACCGGGACCTGCGTGAACCGCGGCGCGGGGCCGGAGGGGTCGGCGGTGACGATCTGCCGGAAGTAGTAGTTCAGCCCCAGCCAGTCCAGCGGCGCCGCGATGGTCTCCAGGTCGCCCGGCCGGACGGGCAGTTCGACTCCGTACAGCTCGACCATGTCCTGCGGGTAGCCGCGTCCCAGGATCGGGTCCAGCCACCAGCGGTTGATGTGCCCGTCGGCGCGGTGGGCGGCGGCGAGGTCGGCCTCGCTCGCGCTCGCGGGCTCGATCGGGCTGAGGTTGTTCACGATGCCGACGCGGGCGTCCGAGGAGGCCGCGCGGATCGCCTGCACGGCGAGGCCGTGGCCCAGGTGCAGGTGGTAGGAGGCGCGCACGGCGGCGGTGAGGTCGGTGAGGCCCGGGGCCATCCGGCCCTCCAGGTGCCCGATCCACGCCGAGCAGAGCGGCTCGTTGAGCGTCGCCCAGTCCTTGACCCGGTCGCCGAGGCGCTCGACGACGTGGGAGGCGTACGCGGCGAAGTGCTCGGAGGTCTCCCGTACGGTCCAGCCGCCCCGGTCCTGGAGCGCCTGCGGCAGGTCCCAGTGGTAGAGCGTGGCGAACGGGGTGACCCCGGCCTCCAGGAGCCCGTCGACCAGCCGGTCGTAGAAGTCCAGCCCCGCCTTGTTGACCGGCCCGTCGCCGCCCGGTACGACGCGGGGCCAGGCGAGGGAGAACCGGTAGGCGCCGGCGCCGACCTGCTTGATCAGGCCGATGTCCTCGGGGACCCGGTGGTAGTGGTCGCAGGCGATGTCACCGGTGTCGCCGTTGTCCACCTTCCCCGGGGTGTGCGAGAACGTGTCCCAGATGGAGGGGGAGCGGCCGTCCTCGGTGACGGCCCCCTCGATCTGGTACGCGGCGGTGGCGACGCCCCAGGTGAAGTCGGCCGGGAGGGCGTTGAGGTCACTCACGTGCTGCCTTTCTGCGGAGGTCACTTGACGGCTCCGGCGGTGAGTCCGGCGACGAGGTAGCGCTGAAGGAGCAGGAACCCGGCGACGATCGGCACACTCACCACGAGCGAGGCGGCCATGACCTGGTTCCAGTAGACGTCGTTCTGCGTGGCGTAGCCCTGGAGGCCGACGGAGAGGGTGCGGGTGGCGTCGTTGGTCATCACGGAGGCGAAGAGGACTTCGCCCCACGCCGTCATGAACGAGTAGACGGAGACGGCCACGATGCCCGGCACGGCGGCCGGCACGACGACCCGGAAGAGGGCGCCGACCGGTCCGCAGCCGTCCACCAGGGCTGCCTCGTCGAGGTCCTTCGGGATGGAGTCGAAGTACCCGATCAGCATCCAGATGGAGAACGGCAGTGAGAACGTCAGATACGTGAGTATCAGGCCGCCGCGTGAACCGTAGAGGGCGACGCCGGTGGAGCTGCCGATGTTGACGAAGATGAGGAACAGCGGCAGGAGGAAGAGGATGCCCGGGAACATCTGCGTGGAGAGCACCGTGACGGTGAAGACCCGCTTGCCCCGGAACTTGTAGCGGCTCACCGCGTAGGCGGAGAACACCGCGATGGTCACCGAGAGCACCGTCGCCGAACCCGCCACGATCAGCGAGTTGACGAAGTACTTGGCGAGCGGAACGGTCTCCCAGATGTCGAAGTACGGCTGGATCGTCAGCGTGGAGGGGATCCACTGGAACTTCCCCGACACGTCCTGGAGCGGCTTCAGCGAGCTGCTGACCATCACGTAGACCGGCAGCAGGACGAAGCCGGCCAGCAGTGTGAGGACGATGCGGCGGGTCCACAGGAAGGACTGCGGCGCGGCCATGGGGGAGCGGGTCCGCGACCGGGCGGGCCCGGAGGTCCGCGTGAGGCTAGACATCGGCGCCCTTCCTTCCGCGTGAGGTGAGGATCAGGTAGACGGCCGTCACCAGCAGCAGGAAGAGCAGCAGCAGGACGGACATCGCCGATCCGGTGCCGAAGTTCCAGGTGACGAACGAGGACTGGTAGATGTGGATCGAGATGAGGTCCGCGTTCTCCGGCGCCGATTTCCCGAACAGGACGTACGGGGTGTTGAAGTCGTTGAACGTCCAGAGGAAGAGCACGAGGACCAGCACCTGGTTGACCGGGCGCAGCGAGGGCAGCGTGATCTTGCGGATCTGCTGCCAGACGCCGGCGCCGTCGATCGAGGCGGCCTCGTACAGTTCACGCGGGATGTTCTGAAGGCCCGCCATCAGCATGAGGAAGGCGAACGGCCAGCCCTTCCACACCGAGACGATGATCAGCGTGTAGATGCTGTTGTCGCCGATCAGCCAGAAGGACGGTTCGTCGGTGATCCCGAGCTGGTCGTGCAGCACGTGGTTGATCAGGCCGTTGTCCCGCTGGAACATGAACGCCCAGGTGATGACGGCGGCGTAGACCGGCAGGGCGTACGGCACGAGGAAGATCGCCCGCAGGACGCCGCGGCCCTTGAAGCTCTCCTGGAGCAGGATCGCCGCCGCCGTGCCCAGCAGCCAGGCGAACCCGACCGAGAAGAACGTGAAGACGCAGGTCACGAAGAACGAGTGGAGCAGGGCCTCACCGATCGGCGCGTCGAAGTCGACGGCGATCTTGTAGTTGTCGAGGCCGATCCAGGGCGCCGCACCCCAGTTGTTGATGAAGAACTGCGTGAGCTGACGGAAGCTCATCACGATCCCGATGATCATCGGGATGATGTGGATGAGGAGTTCCAGCAGGACGGCGGGGAGGAGCAGGAGATAGGGCAGTCCGCCTTGGCGGATCCGGTCGGGGATGCGCGGCAGTCTCCTGCGCGCACCCCCGGTGCCCCGGCTCTTACCCTTGTCGGTCGACTTGTCGACCTCAGGGTTGGTGACGGTGGCGGTCATGGATCAGGGCCTCACTGCTGCATCGTCTGCTGGGCCTTTTCGAGGCGCGCCTTGACGGAGTCGGTGGTCACGGGGCGTCCGGCAGCGGCGTCCGCCCACAGCTCCTTGACCGCGGTGCCCACGGCCGTCTCGAACTGAGACTCGTTGGGGACCTGGGGGAGCGGGGCGGCGCTGGTGGCGAGGGTGTCGCGCAGCACCGCGAGGTCGGGCGCGCCGAAGGCCTCGTCGGCCTGGGCCGTCTTGACCGGCGGGATCGACCCGTAGGTCTTGTTGAGGTGCTTCTGCTCCTCGTCGCTGGTCATGAACTTCACGAACTTCTTCGCGCCGTCGATGTTCTTGGTGTTCTTGAACACCGCGATGTTGATGCCCGCGACCATGGAGTTGACCTGCTTGCCCGCACCCGGGGTGCCCGAGGGGACCGGCACCGGGGCCGCGCCCCAGTCCTCCGGCTTCATGCCCTGGGCGGCGAAGGTGGAGGCGGCCGCCTGCCACAGCACCATCGCCGTCCTGCCCTTGGCGAAGTCGGTGAGCGACTGGTTCTGGGCGTACTCCGCGTTGCCCGGAGCGATGATCTTGTCCTTGGCCATGAAGTCGATGTACTGCTTCACAGCGGCGACGGCACCGTCCGAGGTGAAGGTCGCCTTGCCGTCCTTGTCGAAGAAGTCGGCACCGTGCTGCTGGCCCAGGACGAAGGTCTGGTGGATGTTGTTGGAGAGGTTGCCTCCCTCGGCGCCCAGACCCCACTTGCCGCCCTTGGATATCTTCTTCCCGGCCGCGACGAGGTCGTCCCAGGTGGCCGGAGGCCCGTCGACGCCCGCCTCGGCGAACATCTTCTTGTTGTAGTAAAGGGCGTACGCCAGTGAGTACAGCGGCACGGCGGCGGGCGGCTCGCCCTCCTTGCCGGCCGAGGCGACCGCCGAGTCGACGAAGCGGTCACGGCCGCCGATCGCCTCGAAGTTCTCCTCGTCCCACGGCAGGAGCGCGCCGGTCGCCTGGAGCGACGCCGACCAGGTGTTGCCGATGTTCAGCACGTCGGGGCCCTGGCCGGAGGCGGTGGCCGCGAGGATCCGGTTCAGCAGGTCGGCCCACGGCACGACCTCCAGCTTCACCTTGATCCCGGTCTCCTTCTCGAACTTCTTCAGCTCGGGGGTGAGGATCTCCTTGTCGGCCTCGATGCTGGGGCCCTGGTTGGAGGCCCAGTACGTGAGGGTCTTCGGGGACTCGTTGCTCCCCGTGTCGCTCGACCCGCCACCGCAGCCGGTGGCGGCTGCGACGATGGCGATGGCGAGGGTGATGGCGCTTGCGGCTCTGGCGTGACGCATGTGAGGTGGCCCCTTTCCGGGGATGGCAGCGTTCGGGAACCGAACGGCCTCCATGACTTAATTTATGCCGTGATTTAAGAGGTGAGAGAAGGTCGCGTCAAGGCCTGGGACCGGGTATGTTCCTGGACGGGAAGGAGCAACATGGCCGAGCGCAACAGACGAACCGTGCGTGACCTGCGGCGGGGCAACCGGGCGAGGGTATTGCAACGGTTGTATTTCGACGGCCCGCTGAGCCGTCAGGAGCTCGGACCCGCCACCGGGCTGAGTTCGGGTTCCATCAGCAACGTCGTCGCCGAACTGTCCGCCGAGGGGCTCCTCCAGGAGGCCGGCATCGTCGACTCCGACGGCGGCCGCCCCCGTACGCTGCTGAGGGTCGCCCCCGACGGCGGGCTGCTGGTCGGCATCGACATCGGGGAGACCCGGGTGCGCGTCGAGCTCTTCGACCTCTCGCTGACCGAACTGGCCCGCACCGAAAGACTGCTGGCCCAGCACGGGTACGACGTCGACCGCATCGTCGCCCACGTCCGTACGGGCGTCGCCGACGTCCTGCGCGACGCGGGCGCCGACCCGCGCCGGCTGCTCGGCATCGGCGTCGGGGTCCCCGGCATCATCGAGCGCGAAGGGCCGCAAGGCCCCGACGGCAAGCGCACCGCCGTCGTGCACGGCCAGACCATCGGCTGGCACGCGGTCCCCTTCGAGCAGCTGCTGCGCGAGGCCGTCGACGTACCGCCCGAGGTGCCCCTCTTCATCGACAACGGCGCCAAGACGCTCGGCCGGGCCGAGATGTGGTTCGGGGGTGGGCGGGGCGCGGGCGCCGCCGCCATCGCGCTCATCGGCTCCGGGGTGGGCGCCTGCGTCGACCACGGGGACATCCTCGCCGAGGACCGCACGAGCCTCGCCCTCGAATGGGGCCACACCACCGTCCAGCTGCACGGCCGCCGGTGCCGCTGCGGCTCCATCGGCTGCCTGGAGGCGTACGCCGGCGCCGAGGCGCTGCGCGAGCGCTGGCGCGAGGCGGGCGGCCCGCTCCCCGAGAACGCCGACGACGAGACCGCCCTCGCCGCACTCCTCGCCGCCGCCTACCCCCCGCCCGGCGGCCCCGCCCCGGACCGGGTCGCCCTCTCCCTCCTCGACGAGACCGCCGCCTGCCTCGGCGCGGCCCTCGCGGACCTGGTCAACCTGTTCCGGCCCGAACGCATCCTGCTCGGCGGCTGGGCGGGCCTCCTGCTCGGCCCCCACCTGCTCCCCGAGATCCGCCGGTACGCGGGCGAGTACGCCCTGCGCCACGCGGCGGCCCGCACCACCATCGAGATGGGCCGCCTCGGCCCGGACGCGGTCACCGTCGGCGCCGCCACGCTCCCGCTCGCCGACTTCCTGACCAGGGGCGGCAGCCGCCCGGCCGCCGCCCCCCGGCCGGACGGCACGGGCGCGCCGCAGCGGACGGCGACGGCGGCGGAGACGGTACGCAACCGGAGCCGGACGACGACGAGCTGAGGGGGGCCGGGCGGCCTCAGGCCCAGCGGGGGTCGACGTGGCCGAGCCACGCGTCCTGACCGTCGGCCAGCGGCTGCGCCAGCGGCAGCGGGGCGAACCGGCAGGCGAACCGCATCCCGGCGTCGACCCCGTCGCCGTGCACCCGGTGCTCCCACGCCTCCGGCGCGTCCGGCGGGGCGTCGAGCAGGAAGAAGGTGGTCCTGCGCGGCTGCCCGGTCACCGGGTGCGGCCGGTCCTCCACGGCGAGCTGCCGGACGACCGTGCTGCCCGTCAGCCCGGTCTCCTCGGCGACTTCGCGCAGCACGGCCCGTGCCCGCTCCTCGCCCGGACCGACGCCGCCCGCGGGCACCTGCGTACCGGCCTCCGGAGCGTCCACGTGGTCGAACACCAGCAGGGCGGGGGAGGGGTGACGCCGGATCACGTAGGCGGCGACCCGGATGCGGGGTGGAGTCATGCCCCCATCCTCGCGCGGGCGCACGGCCCACCGGCGGCAGGGCCCCCACCTCGCCGGAGCCCCGCCCGCTACGCCGACCCCCGCACCACCAGCTCCGGTTCGAAGATGACCGAGGTGGCGGGGGAGTCGGGGCGGGCCAGCCGGTCCAGGAGCAGGCGGGTCATCTCGGCGGCCATCTCCTCCACCGGCTGGCGCACCGTGGTCAGCGGCGGGCGGCACGCCAGGGCCGCGCTGCTGTCGTCGAAGCCGACCACCGCCACGTCCTGCGGCACCCGGCGGCCGTGCTCCCGCAGCACATGGCAGGCCCCCATCGCCATCAGGTCGTTGGCGGCGAAGACCCCGTCCAGATCCGGGTGCTCCGCCAGCAGCCGCCCCATCGCCGCCTCACCGCTCTCCTGCGTGAACCGCCCCTCGGCGATGGGCGTGTACGGGTGCCCGTGGCGCGCCATCGTGTCGCGGAAGCCGGCCAGACGGGCCTGGCCGGCCGGCACGTCCAGCGGGCCGCAGATCGTCGCGATCCGGCGGCAGTCCCGGGCCAGCAGGTGCTCGGCCGCGAGCCGGGCGCCGTCCTGGTGGGCGAGATCGACGTAACTGATGGGGACGGGCCGGGCCGGGCGCGCGAAGAGCACCGCCGCGAGCCCCGCTTCCGTGATCAGGCCGGGCAGCGGGTCCTCGGCGTGCGTGGAGACGATGAGCGCCCCGTCCGCGCTGCCCTGCCGCAGGTACGCCACCACCTCGTCCCGCGCCCGCGAGGTCTCCGCGAACATCAGCACCGGATGCATCCCGCGCGGGCGCAGGTAGTTGACCACCCCGGTGACCACCCGGCCGAAGAACGGGTCGGCGAACACCTGCGCGGTGAAGGAGCCGTCGTCCCCGGCCGCCCGTGAGCCGGGGTCCTCCCGGTCCGCCCCCGGCTCGACGCCCGCCCCCGACACCACCAGCGCCACGGCGCCGGTGCGCCGGGTGACCAGGGAGCGGGCCGCCCGGTTCGGCGCGTACCCCGTGACGGAGACCGCCTGCCGCACGACCTCCTGGATCGCCGGATCGACGTTGCGCACACCGTTGATGACCCGGGAGACGGTGGCGCGCGAGACACCGGCCGCCCGTGCCACGTCCTCCAGGGTTGGTGCTCCCGCCGACCGCAGATCATCCGTCATGAGCGTCTTTATAGCACTTGCGGAGAGCGCTCTCCATGTGGAACCGCCCGCGCCCCCGGCCCATCGGGCACGAGGCGGGCGAGCGTGCCCGGCGGGTCCGGGGGCGGAATCCGGCCACACACCCGGCGAAGGCGGCCGACTATCACGATTTGCTTGTGATCAGCCTGCGCACCGCCCTACGTTGGCCGCTTGCGACGTGTCCCAACGCCAGTGGGGGAGCCCAGTCATGGCCGCAACCGGTCGGCACCGCAGATATCAGCCCAGCCGGATCAACCGTGCCTCGCTCACGGTGACCGCGGGCGGCGCGGGCATAGCACTCCCGCTCATCACCGCCGCCTCGGCGGGAGCCGCCTCGGGAGAGGTCTGGGAGAAGGTGGCGGCCTGTGAGTCGAGCGGCGACTGGGTCGTCAACACGGGCAACGGCTATTACGGCGGGCTGCAGTTCAGCGGTCCGACCTGGGCGGCCTTCGGCGGTACGCAGTACGCGCCGCGCGCCGACCTCGCCACCCGCGACCAGCAGATAGCCGTCGCCGAGCGGGTGCTCGACGGCCAGGGGCCCGGAGCATGGCCCACCTGCTCCGTGAAGGCCGGTCTCACCCGGGGCGGGGACGCACCCGGCACCACCGCGCAGAGCGCGGGCAGCAGGCCCGTCCAGGCCGCGGCGCCGCAGAGCGCCCCGCCCCGGCAGCCGAAGGTGGCACCCGCCGCGGCGACGCCGACGCATGTGCCGGGCAAGCGGGACGCGTACACCGTCGCGAGCGGCGACTCGCTCTCCGGGATCGCGGACGCCCAGCGGGTCCGGGGCGGCTGGCAGAAGCTCTACGCGGCCAACCGCACGGTCGTCGGCGACAACCCCGACCTGATCTTCCCCGGCCAGCGGCTGAGCCTCACGCCGCGCGGCGGGGACGGGGCGAGCGCCCGCAAGCCCGCACCGCAGCAGACGCAGAAGAAGCAGGCGGCGCCCAAGCCGCCCGAGCGGCAGGCGGCCGAGCCCCGGGCCGAGAAGACGGAGAAGGCGGAGCCGCGCACGATCGAGCAGCGGGCGGCGGCACCGACGACGGCCCCGCCCAAGGCGGCCGAGCAGAAGCAGGCGGCGCCCCAGCAGGCCGAGCCGAAGAAGACCGAGCAGAAGCAGGCCGCGCCCCAGCCGCCGAAGCCGGCCCCGGCCGAACGCGCCGTGGAGCGCTCCGGCATGAGCGCCCCCGTCGCCGCCTCCACCGGAACGGCGTACCGGCAGGCCGGCTCCTGGTCCAGCGGCTACCACACGGGCGTCGACTTCCCCGTACCGACCGGGACACCGGTGAAGGCCGTGGCCCCGGGCCGGGTCGTCTCGGCCGGCTGGGCGGGGGCGTACGGCTACGAGGTCGTCGTCCGCCACGAGGACGGCAAGTACAGCCAGTACGCCCACCTCTCCGCGCTCAACGTGAAGGAGGGGCAGCCGGTCTCCGGCGGGCAGCGGATCGCCCGCTCCGGCTCCACCGGCAACAGCACCGGCCCGCACCTGCACTTCGAGGTCCGCCTCGGACCCGGCTACGGATCGGACATCGACCCGCTGGCCTACCTCAGGGCCGGCGGCGTCAGAGTCTGAGCCGTCCGCTCCGCGTGCGGGGCGCCGGCCGGCTCACCCCGCCGGTCGTGCCCCGCCCGGTGAGGACCCCCGAACTCCACCCGGGGAACCGCACTCCCCGGCCGCAGGGGCCGCGGCGGAGCGTACGTCGACCCGGTGGCGGCCGGTGCCCCCTCGGGCCGTGCCCGCGCGCCCACCGCACGGTCGCCCTCCGCCTCGACGGTGGCCACCGCGCCTCGCGGCCTCAGACGTCCTCGCGTGGCCGCGGCCGCGGCCTGCTCCGCGCCCAGCCGCTCCTTCGTCAGCAGGACCAGACCGCCCGCCGCCAGCGCCCCGCAGGAGAGCGCCAGGACCGTGCCCACCGCGCCGTGGCGGAAGTGCTCGCCGAACAGCGTGATCCCGATCGCGGCGGCCACGACGGGGTTGACCACCGTCACCGTAGCCAGCGGAGCGGCCAGTCCCGCGCCCCGGTAGGCGGCCTGGGCGAGCAGCAGGCCCGCCGCCGCCAGCCCGGCGATCACCAGCAGCGTCGGCAGCCCCGAGCGCACCGAGCCGGACGTCCACTCCATGGCCACGGTCTTCGTGAACACCGAGGCCATACCGAACGCCCCACCGGCGGCCGTGGCCAGCACCGCGCTCCGCAGCACCGGCCGGCGCAGCGCCCCGGCGAGCAGGGTGAGCGCGCCCACCGCCCCGAAGGTCACCGTGGCCAGTGCCAGCTGCTCGGGACCGCGCAGGGTGTGCGGCTCCGCGCTGCCCGTGAGGGCCAGCAGCCCGACGAGACCGGCCGTCGCCATGAGCGCGCCACGCCAGGCGGTGGCCCCGGCCCCGCGCCCCACGAAGAGCGCGGCCATCGGCAGGGCGAAGACGATCGTCAGCGCACCGAGGGGCTGGACGAGGCTGAGGGGGCCGTAGGCGAGGGCCACCACGTGCAGGACCGCGCCGACCCCGTTGAGCAGCACGGCCACCCACCAGACCGCGTTGCGCACCAGGGCGCGCGGGGAGTTGTCGCCGCGCGCGGCCACCCGCTCCTGGACGATCGCCCCGGCCGCGTAGGCGACCGCGGAGATCAGTGACAGCAGCACGGACAGCGCGAGGGGGCTCATGTACACCACGATGTCCTGTCCGGGGCACCACGTCGTCGTCCTTGAGACGTCACTTGCGCGTACTGCCCCCGTAGTACGGACGTCGGACCGAGGTCCTCCCTCGACGGTAGTCCCGTCGGCCCCGGCCGTCAGAAGTTGTGCCCCGGCGGATACGGTGAGCCGCGAAGCCGGCACACGCGGTCGCCGGACACCGGCCGCGCTCCGGCGCCGACCCGGTGATCGTGGCGAGTGAGGAGCGGGGCATGGACCTGGCGCAGGCGGCGACGGTCGGCGGCTTCTTCGCGCTGCGGACCGAGCCGGTCCCCGGCGGTGCCCACCGGCCGCTGGCAGAGCTGTACGCGGGCGGGACGGCGCCTGTGACCGCGCGGGTCGACAAGGTCGCGGCGCGGCTGGGCGCCCCTGAGCGCCGGGTCGCCGCCTCCATCGCCCATCTCGGCCTCGCCGCCCGGCTCTGGTCCGTCGCGCTGGGCCCGGCCGCCCTCTTCGGGCGGTTCCCCGGCCTCGGACCGGACATCCTGCACTGGGACCCGCTCCAGACCTCGCCGGAGGACCTGTGGCTCGCGGACCTGGAGGAGCTGCCCGGGACGGCCGAGCGGATCCGCGAGCAGGTCCAGTACGGGCATCTGGCGGAGCTGGCCGAGGCCGTCCGGCGCGACGGGAACATCTCCCCGCAGCTGCTGTGGGGCAACGCGGGGTCCGCGCTCGCCGGGGCCGTACGCGAGCTGGTCACCTGGTCGCGCGGGCAGGGCCGCCCGGACGTGGCGCAGCGGGCCCGCGCTCTGGCGGCCGAGCTGTTCGACCACCCCGACCTGCGCTCCACCGGCTCCCCGCACGGCCCTGCGTTCCGGCGGCGCAGCTGCTGCCTGTACTGGCGCTGTCCGGGCGGCGGGCTCTGCGGGGACTGCGTCTTCGACCGGGCGCCCAGGCCGCCGCAGGCGGCCTCGTAGCGGCGGTGCCGGCCCGAGCGGGCCGGCA
>NZ_JBEYKR010000163.1:0-15005 GCF_040703535.1 Streptomyces sp. NPDC007346 | reverse complement strand
CCGGCGGCACGTTTCTGCTGCGGGGCGGGGCCGCCGGGGGCGGTGGGCCCAGGGGCCCCGCAGGCCTCAGCTCTCGTCGTGGGAGACCGCGCGGCGCGCGTCAGCGTCCAGCACGCCCCAGCTGATCAGCTGCTCCGTGAGCACGGACGGCGACTGGTCGTAGATCACGGCGAGCGTGCGCAGGTCGTCCTGGCGGATCGAGAGCACCTTGCCGTTGTAGTCACCGCGCTGGCTCTGGATCGTCGCCGCGTAGCGCTGGAGCGGACCGGCCTTCTCCGGCGGGACGTGGGCCAGGCGCTCCAGGTCCAGGACGAGCTTCGGCGGCGGCTCGGCGGCCCCGCCCGGAGTCGTACCGGGCAGCAGCTCCTGCACCGGGACCCCGTAGAAATCCGCCAGCTCGGCGAGGCGCTGCACGGTCACGGCACGGTCGCCGCGCTCGTACGAACCGACCACGACGGCCTTCCAGCGGCCCTGTGACTTCTCCTCCACGCCGTGGAGGGAGAGGCCCTGCTGGGTGCGGATGGCACGGAGTTTGGCCCCGAGCTGTTTTGCGTATTCGCTGGACATATGGCTCCCCGGACGCTGGAACAGTGTGCGGCTCCGCCGCGTGGCTGGTAACTCACTGTGAGGTTACGCAGCGTTACTTGGATGCGTCAAGCCGAATGGTCCGCACCGGCACCTCCAGGGGGCGGGTCCAGGGCTTCACGCAAGCCCTGGTAACGTGGTTGACGTAATTTCGACGTCCTTTAAGGTCCGTCCCGTGAGGCGGAGAAGGAGGTCCGTTTCTTATGGACGCACAGCACGACGACACAGGCAACGCGGCACGCCCCGTTCTCGAGGCCCCCGACATCGCCCGTGTTCTGACCCGTATCGCCCACGAGATCGTCGAACGCGCCAAGGGCGCCGACGACGTGGTGCTGCTCGGCATCCCGACGCGAGGCGTCTTCCTCGCCCGTCGGCTCGCCGACAAACTCGAAGAGATCACCGGCCGGAAGATGCCGGTCGGCTCCCTCGACATCACCATGTACCGCGACGATCTGCGGCTGCGCCCCGCGCGGGCCCTGGCCCGTACCGACATCCCCGGCGAGGGGATCGAGGGCAAGCTGGTCGTCCTGGTCGACGACGTGCTCTTCTCCGGCCGCACGATCCGCGCCGCGCTCGACGCGCTCGGCGACATCGGCCGCCCGCGCGCCGTGCAGCTCGCGGTCCTCGTCGACCGCGGTCACCGCGAACTCCCGATCCGCGCCGACTACGTCGGCAAGAACCTCCCCACGTCGCTGCGGGAGACGGTCAAGGTCCAGCTCGCCGAGGAGGACGGCCGCGACGCCGTGCTGCTCGGAGTCAAGCAGGCCGCTCCCACGGACGCGCAGTAGCCCGAGCCCGCCCGTACGCCCTTCCGGGGGACCGTACGGCTGCTTCCGCGCGCCCGCACGCCTGAACGAACCCCCCTCCAGTCACCGGAGAACCCCAGATGAAGCGCCACCTCATCTCGGCCGCCGACCTCACCCGCGACGACGCCGTCCTGATCCTCGACACCGCCGAGGAGATGGCCCGGGTCGCGGACCGGCCGATCAAGAAGCTTCCGACCCTGCGCGGCCGTACCGTCGTCAACCTCTTCTTCGAGGACTCGACCCGGACCCGTATCTCCTTCGAGGCCGCCGCCAAGCGGCTCTCCGCCGACGTCATCAACTTCTCCGCCAAGGGCTCCTCCGTCTCCAAGGGCGAGTCCCTGAAGGACACCGCGCTGACCCTGGAGGCGATGGGCGCCGACGCCGTCGTCATCCGGCACGGCGCCTCCGGCGCCCCCTACCGGCTCGCCACCTCCGGCTGGATCGACGGGGCCGTGGTCAACGCCGGGGACGGCACCCACGAGCACCCCACCCAGGCCCTGCTCGACGCCTTCACCGTGCGGCGCCGCCTCGTCGGCGCCGACACCGGCCTCGGCCGGGACCTGGACGGCCGCCGGATCACGATCGTCGGCGACATCCTGCACAGCCGCGTCGCCCGCTCCAACGTCCACCTGCTCACCACCCTGGGCGCGCACGTCACCCTGGTGGCCCCGCCCACCCTGGTGCCCGTGGGCGTCGAGCGGTGGCCCTGCGACGTCAGCTACAGCCTGGACGACGTGCTGGCGCAGTCCGACGCCGTGATGATGCTGCGTGTGCAGCGCGAACGGATGAACGCCGCCTACTTCCCGACCGAGCGCGAATACTCACGCCGCTACGGCCTGGACGGCCGGCGGATGGCGAAGATGCCCGAGCACGCCATCGTCATGCACCCCGGCCCGATGGTCCGCGGCATGGAGATCACCGCCGAGGTCGCCGACTCCGACCGCTGCACGGTCGTCGAGCAGGTCGCCAACGGCGTCTCCATCCGGATGGCCGTCCTCTACCTGCTGCTCGGCGGCTCCGACACCGCCCTGTCGGCCCCTGCCCGTAACGAGAGCCCTGCCCGTACCGAGGCCCCCGCCCGTACCGAGGAGACCAAGTAACCATGAGCAAGATCCTTATCCGCGGTGCGCGGATCCTCGGCGGCGAGCCGCAGGACGTCCTGATCGACGGCGAGACGGTCGCCCAGGTGGGGACGGGCATCGACGCCCCGGACGCCACCGTGGTCGAGGCCGCCGGCCAGGTCCTGCTCCCCGGCCTCGTCGACCTCCACACCCACCTGCGCGAGCCCGGCCGCGAGGACTCCGAGACCGTCCTCACCGGCACGAAGGCGGCCGCCGCCGGTGGCTTCACCGCCGTCCACGCCATGGCCAACACCTTCCCCGTCGCCGACACCGCCGGCGTCGTCGAGCAGGTCTGGCGGCTCGGCAAGGAGTCCGGCTACTGCGACGTGCAGCCCGTCGGCGCCGTCACCGTCGGCCTGGAGGGCAAGCAGCTCGCCGAGCTCGGCGCGATGCACGACTCGGCCGCCGGGGTGAAGGTCTTCTCCGACGACGGCAAGTGCGTCGACGACGCGGTGATCATGCGCCGCGCCCTGGAGTACGTGAAGGCCTTCGACGGCGTCGTCGCCCAGCACGCCCAGGAGCCCCGCCTCACCGAGGGCGCCCAGATGAACGAGGGCGTCGTCTCCGCCGAACTCGGCCTCGGCGGCTGGCCCGCCGTCGCCGAGGAGTCGATCATCGCCCGCGACGTCCTCCTCGCCGCCCACGTCGGCTCCCGCGTCCACATCTGCCACCTCTCCACCGCCGGATCCGTGGAGATCGTCCGCTGGGCCAAGTCCAAGGGCTGGAACGTCACCGCCGAGGTCACCCCGCACCACCTCCTCCTCACCGACGAGCTGGTCCGCTCCTACAACCCCGTCTACAAGGTGAACCCGCCGCTGCGCACCGAGGCCGACGTCATGGCCCTGCGCGAGGCGCTCGCCGACGGCACGATCGACTGCGTCGCCACCGACCACGCCCCGCACCCGCACGAGGACAAGGACTGCGAGTGGGCCGCGGCCGCCATGGGCATGGTGGGCCTGGAGACCGCGCTCTCCGTCGTCCAGCAGACGATGGTGGAGACCGGCCTGATCGACTGGGCGGGCGTCGCCGACCGCATGTCGTTCCGCCCCGCGGCCATCGGCCGCCTCGAAGGACACGGCCGTCCCGTCTCGGCGGGTGAGCCCGCCAACCTCACTCTGGTCGATCCGGCATACCGTGGAGCCGTGGACCCCGCGGGCTTCGCGTCCCGCAGCCGCAACACCCCCTACGAGGGTCGTGAGCTGCCGGGCCGCGTCACCCATACCTTCCTGCGGGGCCGTGCCACGGTCGTCGACGGGAAGCTCGCGTGACAACACTGACCCCCCTGTACCTCCTTGCCGCCGAGCAGAAGTCGGCGGAAGTGACGGACTGGTCCGCCCGTATCGCCTGGGTGATCGGCCTGCTGGTCTTCATCGCCCTCGTCTACTGGCTGATGCGCCAGGGCTGGAAATGGCGTGGAAGCCTCCAGTCCGGCCTGCCCGAGCTCGCGGCCACCCCCGAGGGCTTCGCCGACGACGAGGTGCTGCTGACGCTCACCGGGCGCTACCACGCCTCCACCACCGCCGGCCAGTGGCTCGACCGGATCGTCGCGCACGGCCTCGGCACCCGCAGCCGGACCGAGCTGACGCTCACCGCGCGCGGCCTGGACGTCGTACGCCCCGGCGCGAGCGACTTCTTCATCCCGGCCGACGCCCTGCGCGAGGCCCGCCTCGACAAGGCGCTCGCGGGCAAGGTCCTCCCCGAGGGCGGCCTGCTGATCGTCACCTGGGCGCACGGCGGGACCCTGATCGACTCCGGCTTCCGCTCCGACCACGCGGCCGAGCACCAGGCCTGGGTCGACGCCGTCAACCACCTCACCAGCACTACGGAAGGCACCGCACGATGACGATCTCCACCCGGGGAGCCCAGGCTCCCGCCGTACTCGTCCTGGAGGACGGCCGCGCGTTCCGCGGTCGTGCCTACGGGGCCGTGGGGGAGACCTTCGGCGAGGCGGTGTTCTCCACCGGCATGACCGGCTACCAGGAAACCCTCACCGACCCCTCCTACCACCGTCAGGTGGTCGTGATGACGGCTCCGCACGTCGGGAACACCGGCGTGAACGACGAGGACCCCGAGTCGGGCCGTATCTGGGTCTCGGGCTACGTCGTCCGCGACCCCGCCCGCAAGCCGTCCAACTGGCGCTCACGCCGCACGCTGGACGAGGAACTCCAGGCCCAGGGGGTCGTCGGGATCAGCGGTGTGGACACGCGTGCGCTGACCCGGCATCTGCGGGAGCGGGGCGCGATGCGGGTGGGGATCTTCTCCGGGAACGCGATCGCTGACGAGGGCACCCTGCTGGCCAAGGTGCGCCAGGCCCCCGAGATGACCGGTGCGGACCTGTCCGCCGAGGTCGCCACCAAGGAGGCGTACGTCGTTCCGGCGATCGGGACGAAGAAGTTCACGGTCGCGGCGGTCGACCTGGGCATCAAGGGCATGACCCCGCACCGGATGGCGGAACGCGGCATCGAGGTGCACGTCCTGCCGGCGACGGCGTCGCTGGAGGAGGTGTACGCGGTCGAGCCGGACGGCGTGTTCTTCTCCAACGGTCCCGGTGACCCGTCCACCGCCGACCACCCGGTGGCCCTCATGCGGGGTGTCCTGGAGCGTTCCACCCCGCTCTTCGGCATCTGCTTCGGCAACCAGATCCTCGGCCGCGCGCTGGGCTTCGGCACCTACAAGCTGAAGTACGGGCACCGCGGCATCAACCAGCCGGTGCAGGACCGCACCACCGGCAAGGTCGAGGTCACCGCGCACAACCACGGCTTCGCCGTCGACGCCCCCCTGGACAAGGTGTCCGACACGGAGTTCGGCCGCGCCGAGGTATCCCACGTCTGCCTGAACGACCAGGTCGTCGAAGGCCTCCAGCTCCTGGACCGGCCCGCCTTCAGCGTCCAGTACCACCCCGAGGCGGCTGCGGGCCCGCACGACGCCGCGTACCTGTTCGACCGTTTCGTCTCCCTGATGGAGGGCCAGCGTGCCTAAGCGCTCCGATATCCAGTCCGTCCTGGTCATCGGCTCGGGTCCGATCGTCATCGGCCAGGCCGCCGAGTTCGACTACTCCGGCACCCAGGCCTGCCGGGTGCTGAAGGCCGAGGGCCTGCGGGTCATCCTGGTCAACTCCAACCCCGCCACGATCATGACCGACCCCGAGATCGCCGACGCCACCTACGTCGAGCCGATCACCCCGGAGTTCGTCGAGAAGATCATCGCCAAGGAGCGCCCCGACGCGCTCCTGCCCACCCTGGGCGGCCAGACCGCGCTCAACACGGCGATCTCCATGCACGAGCAGGGCGTGCTGGAGAAGTACGGGGTCGAGCTGATCGGCGCCAACGTCGAGGCGATCAACAAGGGCGAGGACCGCGACCTGTTCAAGGGCGTCGTCGAGGCCGTCAAGGCGAAGATCGGCTACGGCGAGTCCGCCCGCTCGGTCATCTGCCACTCCATGGACGACGTCATCGCCGGGGTCGACACGCTCGGCGGCTACCCCGTCGTCGTACGCCCCTCCTTCACCATGGGCGGCGCCGGCTCCGGCTTCGCCCACGACGAGGACGAGCTGCGCCGCATCGCCGGCCAGGGTCTGACCCTGTCCCCGACCACCGAGGTGCTCCTGGAGGAGTCGATCCTGGGGTGGAAGGAGTACGAGCTGGAGCTGATGCGCGACAAGAACGACAACGTCGTGGTCGTGTGCTCCATCGAGAACTTCGACCCGATGGGTGTCCACACCGGTGACTCGATCACCGTCGCCCCCGCGATGACCCTCACCGACCGCGAGTACCAGCGGCTGCGCGACGTCGGGATCGCGATCATCCGCGAGGTGGGCGTCGACACCGGCGGCTGCAACATCCAGTTCGCGATCGACCCCACCGACGGGCGGGTCATCGTCATCGAGATGAACCCCCGCGTCTCCCGCTCCTCCGCCCTCGCCTCCAAGGCCACCGGTTTCCCGATCGCGAAGATCGCCGCGAAGCTGGCCGTGGGGTACACGCTGGACGAGATTCCCAACGACATCACGGAGAAGACCCCGGCCTCGTTCGAGCCGACGCTCGACTACGTGGTGGTGAAGGCTCCGCGGTTCGCGTTCGAGAAGTTCCCCTCCGCCGACTCCACCCTCACCACCACCATGAAGTCGGTGGGAGAGGCGATGGCGATCGGCCGGAACTTCACCGAAGCCCTCCAGAAGGCGCTGCGCTCCCTGGAGAAGAAGGGTTCCCAGTTCGCCTTCACCGGCCCGGTCGGTGACAAGGCCGAGCTGCTGGCCGAGGCGGTCCGGCCCACGGACGGCCGGATCAACACGGTCATGCAGGCCATCCGGGCCGGTGCCACGCAGGAGGAGGTCTTCGAGGCGACGAAGATCGACCCCTGGTTCGTGGACCAGCTGTTCCTGATCAAGGAGTACGCGGACGAGCTGGCCTCGGCCGAGCGTCTGGACGCCGACCTGATCGCGGAGGCCAAGCGGCACGGCTTCTCCGACGCCCAGATCGGTGAGATCCGGGGCCTGCGCGAGGACGTCGTGCGCGAGGTGCGCCACGCGCTGGGCATCCGCCCGGTCTACAAGACGGTTGACACGTGCGCGGCGGAGTTCGCGGCGAAGACGCCGTACTTCTACTCCTCCTACGACGAGGAGTCCGAGGTAGCCCCCCGCACGAAGCCGGCGGTGATCATCCTCGGTTCGGGGCCGAACCGGATCGGGCAGGGCATCGAGTTCGACTACTCCTGTGTCCACGCCTCCTTCGCGCTGAGCGACGCCGGCTACGAGACGGTGATGGTCAACTGCAACCCGGAGACGGTCTCCACGGACTACGACACCTCCGACCGGCTCTACTTCGAGCCGCTCACCCTGGAGGACGTCCTGGAGATCGTCCACGCCGAGTCCCTGGCGGGCCCGATCGCCGGTGTCATCGTGCAGCTGGGCGGCCAGACCCCGCTGGGCCTGTCGCAGGCGCTGAAGGACAACGGCGTCCCCGTCGTCGGCACCCCGCCCGAAGCCATCCACGCGGCCGAGGACCGCGGCGCGTTCGGCCGGGTCCTGGCCGAGGCCGGGCTCCCCGCCCCGAAGCACGGCACCGCCACCACCTTCGCCGGCGCCAAGGCCATCGCCGACGAGATCGGCTACCCGGTCCTGGTCCGCCCGTCCTACGTGCTGGGCGGACGAGGCATGGAGATCGTCTACGACGAGACGCGCCTGGAGTCCTACATCGCGGAGTCCACCGAGATCAGCTCCACCCGCCCCGTCCTGGTGGACCGGTTCCTGGACGACGCGATCGAGATCGACGTGGACGCCCTCTACGACGGCACCGAGCTCTACCTCGGCGGCGTCATGGAGCACATCGAGGAAGCCGGCATCCACTCCGGCGACTCCGCCTGCGCCCTGCCGCCGATCACGCTGGGCGGGTTCGACATCAAGCGGCTGCGGGCCTCGACCGAGGCCATCGCCAAGGGCGTCGGGGTGCGCGGGCTGATCAACATCCAGTTCGCGCTGTCGGGGGACATCCTCTACGTCCTGGAGGCCAACCCCCGCGCCTCCCGCACGGTCCCCTTCACCTCCAAGGCCACCGCCGTGCCCCTGGCGAAGGCCGCCGCCCGTATCTCGCTGGGCGCGACCGTCGCCGAACTGCGCACCGAGGGCCTGCTGCCGAAGACCGGCGACGGCGGCACCCTGCCGCTGGACGCGCCGATCTCCGTCAAGGAGGCCGTCATGCCGTGGTCCCGCTTCCGGGACATCCACGGCCGCGGCGTCGACACCGTCCTGGGCCCGGAGATGCGCTCCACCGGCGAGGTGATGGGCATCGACTCCGCCTTCGGGACGGCGTACGCCAAGTCCCAGGCCGGGGCGTACGGTCCGCTGCCCACCTCCGGGCGGGCGTTCATCTCGGTGGCGAACCGGGACAAGCGGTCCATGATCTTCCCGGCCCGTGAGCTGGTCGCGCACGGGTTCGAGCTGATGGCCACCTCCGGTACGGCCGAGGTCCTCAAGCGCAACGGGATCAACGCCACGATCGTGCGCAAGCAGTCCGAGGGGGAGGGCCCCGACGGGGAGAAGACGATCGTCCAGCTCATCCATGACGGGCAGGTCGACCTCATCGTCAACACCCCCTACGGCACCGGCGGCCGTCTCGACGGCTACGAGATCCGTACCGCCGCCGTCGCCCGCTCCGTGCCCTGCCTGACCACGGTCCAGGCGCTCGCCGCGGCCGTTCAGGGCATCGACGCCCTCAACCACGGCGACGTCGGTGTCCGCTCCCTCCAGGAGCACGCCGAACGTCTGACGGCGACGCGCGACTAGCAGCCCAGCAGGGGGACACCGGAAACGGTGTCCCCCTCTCTGTGAGGACATCTCCCCATGTACAAGTTCTTCTTCCGGCTGGTCTTCAAGCGGATGGACCCCGAGCGGGCCCACCACACCGCCGTCCGCTGGATCCGCCTCGCCGCCCGCGTCCCCGTCCTGCGCACCTTCGTCGCGGCCGCTCTCGCGCCCCGCCACAAGGAGCTGCGCACCGAGGCGCTGGGCCTGCGGATGCACGGCCCCTTCGGGCTGGCCGCCGGCTTCGACAAGAACGCGGTCGCGATCGACGGCATGGCGATGCTCGGCTTCGACCACGTCGAGATCGGCACCGTCACCGGCGAACCGCAGCCCGGCAACCCCAAGCGGCGCCTCTTCCGCCTCGTCGCGGACCGCGCGCTGATCAACCGCATGGGCTTCAACAACGAGGGCTCCGCCGCCGTCGCCGCCCGTCTCGCGTCCCGTAACCCGGTCTTCCGCACCACGGTCGGCGTCAACATCGGCAAGACCAAGGTCGTGCCGGAGGCCGAGGCCGCCGCCGACTACGTGAAGTCCACCGAGCGGCTGGCCGCCCACGCCGACTACCTGGTCGTCAACGTCTCCTCGCCCAACACGCCCGGCCTGCGCAACCTTCAGGCCACCGAGTCGCTGCGGCCGCTGCTGACCGCCGTGCGCGAGGCCGCCGACCGCACCGTCACCGCCCGGCGCGTACCGCTGCTCGTCAAGATCGCCCCGGACCTCGCGGACGAGGACGTGGACGCGGTCGCCGACCTCGCCGTGGAGCTGGGTCTCGACGGGATCATCGCCACCAACACCACCATCGCCCGCGAGGGGCTCGGCCTGCGGTCGGACCCGGCCCTGGTCGCGGAGGCCGGCGGGCTCTCGGGCGCTCCCCTCAAGGAGCGCTCCCTGGCGGTCCTGAGCCGCCTGTACGCCCGTGTGGGGGACCGGATCACCCTGGTGGGCGTCGGGGGCGTGGAGAGCGCCGAGGACGCCTGGCAGCGCATCCTGGCCGGTGCCACCCTCGTACAGGGCTACAGCGCCTTCATCTACGAGGGTCCCTTCTACGCACGCGCGATCCACAAGGGCCTCGCCGCCCGGCTCGCCGCGTCCCCGTACGCCACCCTCGCCGAGGCCGTCGGCGCCGAGACCCGGAAGAAGGCCGCCCTGTGACCTCCGAACCCTTCGGCGCCCGGCTGCGCCACGCCATGGACACCCGCGGGCCGCTCTGCGTCGGCATCGACCCGCACGCCTCCCTGCTCACCTCCTGGGGGCTGAACGACGACATCGGGGGCCTGGAGCGCTTCACCCGGACCGTCGTCGAGGCGCTGGCCGACCGGGTCGCCGTCCTCAAGCCGCAGTCGGCGTTCTTCGAGCGGTTCGGCTCGCGCGGCATCGCCGTACTGGAGAAGGCGGTCCAGGAGGCACGCGCCGCCGGGGCGCTGGTCCTGATGGACGCCAAGCGCGGCGACATCGGCTCCACCATGGGCGCCTACGCGGCGACCTACCTGGACAAGGACTCCCCGCTCTTCTCCGACGCGGTCACTCTCTCCCCGTACCTCGGGTTCGGCTCGCTGCGTCCGGCGCTGGACGCGGCCGCCGTCTCCGGCGCGGGCGTCTTCGTCCTGGCGCTCACCTCGAACCCGGAGGGCGCCGAGGTCCAGCGCGCCACCGCCGCCGACGGCCGCTCGCTGGGCCAGCTGATGCTCGACCACATGGCGGCGGAGAACCGGGGCGCGGCTCCGCTCGGCTCGGTCGGCGCGGTGGTCGGCGCGACGCTCGGCGACGCGGGGGTGGACCTGGCGATCAACGGACCGCTCCTCGCGCCCGGCATCGGCGCCCAGGGGGCGACCCCGGCGGATCTTCCGGCGGTCTTCGGCGACGCGGTCGGCAACGTCGTGCCCAGCGTGAGCCGGGGCGTGCTGCGCCACGGTCCGGACGCGTCCGGGCTGCGCGAAGCGGCCGGACGGTTCGCGGACGAGGTCCGCGGAGCCGTCTCCGGCAGTTGACCCTGGCACGTTTACAGGTTGTTGACGAATTACTGGCCCGAAACCCGGTGGTTATGCGGTAAATGTCCTGGTCGGCCAAGGCTGACCAGGACTTTTCGTCTGTTCTCGCTGACTACAGCGGTCCTGGCCGCTAGTCTCCGTCGAGAGCAGCCGAGCAGAGTGTGTTCGTCGCTCACCTGGTGGAGGGCGTCCAGCTTCCCCACCGGTCCGTATCCGACAGATCGACATCCGAGGTGACGTAGGCGTGGCTCTTCCGCCCCTTACCCCTGAACAGCGCGCAGCCGCGCTCGAAAAGGCCGCCGCGGCTCGCCGGGAGCGGGCCGAGGTCAAGAATCGACTCAAGCACTCCGGCGCCTCCCTCCACGAGGTCATCAAGCAGGGCCAGGAGAACGACGTCATCGGCAAGATGAAGGTCTCCGCCCTCCTGGAGTCCCTGCCGGGCGTCGGCAAGGTCCGTGCCAAGCAGATCATGGAGCGTCTCGGCATCTCCGAAAGCCGCCGGGTCCGGGGACTCGGCTCCAACCAGATCGCATCCCTGGAGCGTGAGTTCGGCGGCAGTCCCGCCTGACGTTCTCAGGCACTCCTGAGAACCTGGATAATCGCTCCATGGCTGCAACATCCCGGGGGACGTCCCCCGCACCCCCGGACGTACGTCCGCGGCTGACCGTGCTCTCCGGCCCCTCAGGGGTCGGCAAGAGCACGGTCGTCGCTCATATGCGCACCGTGCACCCCGAGGTCTGGCTCTCCGTGTCGGCGACGACCCGCAAGCCCCGCCCCGGGGAGCGCAACGGTGTCCACTACTTCTTCGTCGACGACGAGGAGTTCGACAAGCTCGTCGCCAACGGTGAGCTGCTGGAGTGGGCCGAGTTCGCGGGCAACCGCTACGGCACGCCCCGCCGCGCCGTCCTCGACCGCCTGGAGGCGGGCGAGCCGGTCCTGCTGGAGATCGACCTCCAGGGCGCCCGGCTGGTCCGCCAGTCGATGTCCGACGCGCGGCTGGTCTTCCTGGCCCCGCCGAGCTGGGAGGAGCTGGTGCGCCGGCTCACCGGCCGGGGCACCGAGGCGCCCGAGGTGATCGAGCGCAGGCTCAGCGCCGCGAAGGTCGAACTGGCCGCAGAGGCCGAGTTCGATACGACGCTCGTCAACACCTCCGTCGAGGACGTGGCCCGTGAGCTGCTAACGTTGATGCTTCAGGCTTAGATCTCTTTGATCTTTGATCTTTACCCCCTTCGGAAGGCAGAGAGTGTCCTCTTCCATCACCACGCCCGAGGGCATCATCAACCCGCCGATTGATGAGCTCCTCGAGGCCACCGACTCGAAGTACAGCCTGGTCATCTACGCCGCCAAGCGCGCGCGTCAGATCAACGCGTACTACTCGCAGCTCGGCGAAGGCCTCCTCGAGTACGTCGGTCCGCTCGTCGACACCCACGTGCACGAGAAGCCGCTGTCGATCGCGCTCCGCGAGATCAACGCGGGCCTCCTGACCTCCGAGCCCATCGAGGGCCCCGCGCAGTAAGCAGGACAGCACCTCTTTCCCCTCTCAGGCCCGGCGGCCCGTCCGCCGGGCCTGAGGTGTGTCCGGGGCCGGGTGAACGCGCGCGGTGCGGTGAGGCAGCATGGGAGTCACGTTCTACGTTGCCGAGTGCGGGGAGACGCAGTGGACAAGCCGAAGGTCGTCCTGGGGGTCAGCGGGGGCATCGCCGCCTACAAGGCGTGCGAGCTGCTGCGCCGGCTGACCGAGTCCGGGCACGATGTACGGGTCGTCCCGACCGCCTCGTCGCTGCACTTCGTCGGCGCCGCCACTTGGTCCGCGCTCTCCGGCCACCCCGTCTCCGACCAGGTCTGGGACGACGTGCACGAGGTGCCCCACGTACGGATCGGACAGGGCGCCGACCTCGTCGTCGTCGCCCCGGCCACCGCCGACACGCTGGCCAAGGCCGCCCACGGCCTCGCCGACGACCTGCTCACCAACACGCTCCTGACCGCCCGCTGTCCGGTGGTCTTCGCCCCCGCCATGCACACCGAGATGTGGGAGCACCCGGCCACCCAGGAGAACGTCGCCACGCTGCGCCGCCGAGGCGCCGTCGTCATCGAGCCCGCGGTGGGGCGGCTGACCGGCGTCGACACCGGCAAGGGCCGGCTGCCCGACCCGGGCGAGATCTTCGAGGTCTGCCGCCGGGTGCTGGCGCGCGGGGTCGCCGAACCCGACCTCGCGGGCCGCCACGTGGTGATCAGCGCGGGCGGCACCCGTGAGCCCCTGGACCCGGTGCGCTACCTCGGCAACCGCTCCTCCGGCAAGCAGGGGTACGCGCTGGCGCGCACCGCCGTGGCCCGGGGCGCCCGCGTCACCCTGATCGAGGCCAACACCCAGCTGCCCGACCCGGCCGGGGCCGACGTCGTACGGGTCGGCACGGCGCTCCAGCTGCGGGAGGCCGTCCTGAAGGCGGCCGCGGAGGCGGACGTCGTGGTGATGGCGGCGGCGGTGGCCGACTTCCGGCCCGCCGAGTACGCCTCGGGCAAGATCAAGAAGAAGGACGGCGAGGAGGCGCCCGTCGTCACCCTGGTCCGCAACCCCGACATCCTCGCCGAGGTCGCCACCGAGCGGGCCCGGCCGGCGCAGATCGTGGTGGGCTTCGCCGCCGAGACCGATGACGTCCTGGCCAACGGCCGGGCCAAACTGCGCCGCAAGGGGTGCGATCTTCTCGTGGTCAACGAGGTGGGGGAGCGCCGGACGTTCGGCTCCGAGGAGAACGAGGCGGTCGTCCTCGCCGTGGACGGATCGGAGACCCCGGTGCCGTACGGACCCAAGGAAGCGCTCGCCGACACGGTCTGGGACCTGGTGTCGAGAAGGTTCCCACAGATGTGACAATCAACCCCTCGGCTCAGCCGTAGTGGGGCATAACAGGAGGAAATCTCTGCCCGAAAGGGTGGATTATCCTTCAGGTGTCCGCCGCGTCACGGGCTGTCGCACTCCAAAGTGCGAGACGCATGCCCCGCGCGGCGGGCGCGACCGATAAACTGGTCGACGGTTACGTGCCGAGCGCAGCTCTCGGCCGTACCAACCATGATCAGCCAGCAGCCGCTGCAACCCCAGGGAGCGATGTGTCCCGCCGTCTCTTCACCTCGGAATCTGTCACCGAGGGTCACCCCGACAAGATCGCTGACCAGATCAGCGACACGATTCTCGACGCGCTCCTGCGCGACGACCCCGCCTCGCGCGTCGCCGTCGAGACCTTGATCACCACCGGTCTGGTGCATGTCGCGGGCGAGGTCACGACCAAGGCCTACGCCGACATCCCCAACCTCGTGCGCAACAAGGTGCTGGAGATCGGCTACGACTCCTCCAAAAAGGGCTTCGACGGTGCCTCCTGCGGCGTCTCGGTCTCCATCGGCGCGCAGTCGCCGGACATCGCGCAGGGCGTCGACACCGCGTACGAGAAGCGGGTCGAGGGCGATGAGGACGAGCTCGACAAGCAGGGCGCCGGCGACCAGGGCCTGATGTTCGGGTACGCCTGCGACGAGACCCCCGAGCTCATGCCGCTCCCGGTCCACATCGCGCACCGCCTCTCGCGGCGTCTGTCCGAGGTGCGCAAGAACGGGACCATCCCGTACCTGCGCCCCGACGGCAAGACGCAGGTCACCATCGAGTACGACGGTGACAAGGCGGTCCGCCTGGACACCGTGGTCGTCTCCTCGCAGCACGCCAGCGACATCGACCTGGACTCGCTGCTCGCGCCCGACATCCGCGAGTTCGTCGTCGAGCACGTGCTCACACAGCTCGTCGAGGACGGCATCAAGCTGGACACCGAGGGCTACCGCCTCCTGGTGAACCCGACCGGCCGCTTCGAGATCGGCGGCCCGATGGGCGACGCCGGCCTGACCGGCCGCAAGATCATCATCGACACGTACGGCGGCATGGCCCGCCACGGCGGCGGCGCCTTCTCGGGCAAGGACCCGTCCAAGGTCGACCGCTCCGCCGCGTACGCGATGCGCTGGGTCGCCAAGAACGTGGTGGCCGCCGGGCTCGCCACCCGCTGCGAGGTCCAGGTCGCCTACGCGATCGGCAAGGCCGAGCCGGTCGGCCTCTTCGTCGAGACCTTCGGCACCGCCGCCGTCGACACGGAGAAGATCGAGAACGCCATCGGTGAGGTCTTCGACCTGCGCCCGGCCGCGATCATCCGCGACCTCGACCTGCTGCGCCCGATCT
>NZ_JBEYKR010000162.1:0-15168 GCF_040703535.1 Streptomyces sp. NPDC007346 | reverse complement strand
TTCCAACAACGTTTTGAGTCCACCCGTCAGGAAGAGCTCTCGCTGCAGGAGTATCTTGAGCTCTGCAAGCAGGACCGTAGTGCCTATGCGTCGGCCGCCCCTGGGTCGTCGCCCGTCCGCTGGTCCGCAAGGTCAGCCACCTCCGCCGGGGCGACGACGCCCTGGTGCTCATCGGCCCGGACCGTCTCCCCGAGGCCGTGCTCGCCGGTCTCCTGGAGGGCGCCCGCGACCGGGCCGGCCTGGAGCGCCGCCTCGCCCGGCTGCCCGGCCTCCACCACGTGGTCGCCCGGCTCTCCGGCGAGACCTGGATCCGCGGTACGGCCTCCGGGCTGCGCCGGATCTACCACGCCCGGCACCCCGAGGCCGGGACCATCGCCTCCGACCGCCCGGCCGTCCTCGCCCGCCTGACCGGCGCACCCGTGGACGACGGCGCGCTCGCCCTGCGCATGCTCGACTTCCTGCCGCACCCCCTGAGCCGGCGCGTCCTCTGGCAGGGCGTGAACGAGACCGGGGCCGGGTACGGACTGGCCCTGCCCGCCGCAGCACCGGGCACGGCCACCGCCCCCGGCCCTCGCGAGTACCGCTGGTGGGAGCCCCCGCCGCCGGAACTCTCCCTGGCGGAGGGCGCCCGAAGACTCGGGGACGCCGTCGCCGCCTCCGTACGGGCCCATGTCGGCGGCCTGGACCGGATCAGCTGCGAGCTCTCCGGCGGCATGGACTCCACGGCCCTCACCTTCGCCGCCCGCGCGACCGGCCCGGCGACGCTGTCCCTGCTGACGGTGGCCGCCCGCGACCGCTACAGCGAGGACGAGACGTGGGCGCGCAGGGCGGTGGAGGCGGCGCGGAAGGGCGCGAGCGCGGCGGAGGCCGCGCCCGGCAACGGCAACAGGAACGGCAACGGGAACGGGGGCGGCAACAGGAACGGAAACGGCAACGGGAACGGGGGCGGCAACGGGGACGCCCTGGCCCACCACGTCATCCCCGCCGACCACGCCCCCTACTTCTACGCCGACCTGGCCTCCACCGCCGCCGAGCTCAACGACGAACCGCTCCCCGTCGCCCCCGGCCGCGCCCGCGCGCACCTGCTCCTGAGCCGCGCCCACGCCACCGGCTCCCGCTACCACCTCACCGGCTACGGCGGCGACGAACTCTTCCTCGGCCTGCCCCACGCCTACCAGGATCTCTTCCACGGCAACCCGCTCACCGCCTGGAACCACCTCAGCGGTCTGCGCCACCAGCTCGGCTGGCCCCTCCTGCCCACGCTGAAGGCCCTGCTGGACCGCTCCGCCTTCCCCCGCTGGCTCGCGGGCGCGGTCACCACCGAACCGCAGCCCGTCACCCGCACCCCGCTGCTCTCCTGGGGTGTACGGCAGTCCCTGCGCCCCTGGTTCACGGACCACGCGAACGCCCTGATCACCGAGGAGTTCCGGGCCGCCGCCGAGCACGCCGAGCCGATCGACCCGTGGCGGGGGCGGCATGTGGACATCGACGCGGTACGGATGGGGGCGCGGCACTTCCAGGCCATGGAGGACATCGGCATGACGATCGGGCTGCCGGTCGCCGCACCCTTCTACGACGACCGGGTCCTGGAGGCGACCCTCGCCGTACGCCTGGAGGAGCGGATCAGCCCCTGGCGCTACAAGCCGCTGCTCGTCGAGGCGATGCGCGGGGTGGTGCCGGATGCGCTGCTGGCCCGTACGACGAAGGACCACATGTCCTCCGACGAACACCAGGGCCTGCGCGAACACGCCCCGGAACTGGCGGAGTTGTGGACGGGGTCGCGCCTGGCCGAGCACGGCCTGGTCGACGCCCGCCACCTGCTGAGGCTCGCCGCCGAACCCTTCTCACCGGTCCTGGTGGAGCACTCCATCAGCTCGACCGTGGCCGGGGAGACCTGGCTGCGCACGGCCGAGAACGCCTGGCCGACACCCCACTCCACCACCACCTCGATCTCCACCACCCCCGTCCCCACCAGCGAGGCATCCCTGTGAAGCTCAGAAAAGGCATCGCCGTCACGACGACCGAGTACGGAGGCGTCCTGCTCGACGAGAAGGACGGCAGCTACTGGCAGTTGAACGACACCAGCATCATCGTCGTCGAGACCCTCGCGGCGGGCCAGGCCCCCGAGGTCGCCGTCGAGCGGATCGTCGCCGAGTTCGACGTCGAGCGCGCGGAGGCGGAGTCGGACGTCGCCCAGCTGACCCGCCAGCTCGTCGAGGCGAAGATCCTGCGCCCATGACCACCGAGATGACGATGCCCCGCCGGGGTGCGGGCCCCGGCGGAGTGCGGCTGCGCGCCGCGATCACCGCCGCGTTCGTCCTGGCCCGCTTCAAGCCGGGCCGCCTGCGCCGGGTGCTGGCCCGGTGCAGCCGGGGCGCGCGCCCGGCGACGTACGACGAGACGCTGGAGGTGTACGAGGCGGTCACCGCCACCAGCCGCCGCTGCGCGGGCCGTTACGGCTGCCTGCCCCGCTCGGTCGCCATCGCCCTGGCGTGCCGGATGTCGGGGACCTGGCCCGACTGGTGCGCGGGGGTCCGGACGGCACCGCCGTTCTCGCCGCATGCTTGGGTGGAGGCGGGGGGACGTACGGTCGGCGAGCAGGCGGAAGCGGCCGATCTGCGTCCTTTGATGGTGGTGACGGTACGCGAGGGGGTTCCGGGTGAGCGCGGTGACAGGGACGACGGGGACGGCGGGGGCGGACAGACGGCCTGAGGCGCCGGGGGCGGACAGGCGGCCGGAGGGACCGGAGGCGCGGGACGCGGACGGGCGTACGGAGGACGCGCGGGCCCCTGAGGACGCACCGGACATTGGGGCACCCGGGGCGGCTGTGGCGGCGGCGGGAGGCACCGGTGATCCGCCCCACCCCGAGAAGCCCACCGAGAGTTCCGGGCCCTCCCCCCTCCGCCTGCTCCTGACCCGGGTCCGCCCCCACCGAGGCGTACTCGTCCGCGCGGGCCTGCTCTCGCTCGCCGGTTCGGCGGCGGGGCTCGCGATGCCGCTGATGGCGAAGTACGCGGTCGACGCGTTCGCCGCCGACCGCTCGCCCGTCACGCCGCTCGTCGTGCTCACCGCACTGGTCCTCGCGGGCGCCTGCCTCTCCGCGTACGGGCGTTACCTCATGGCCCGTACGGGAGAAGGCGTCGTCCTCCGTGCCCGCCACCAACTCGTGGGCCGCATCATGCGGTTGAAGGTCCCGGCGGTGGACCGGCTGACCCCCGGCGACCTCCAGTCACGGGTGACCAGCGACACGACCCTCCTCCGGACGGTCCTCTCCAGCGGCCTGGTCGAGTCGTTCAACAGCGTGCTGATGCTGCTGGGAACGATCGCGTTCATGGCGTACATGGACGTCACGCTGTTGGGCGTGACGCTGGTGGTGATCGTCGGTATCGGAGCCGTAACCGCCTTGCTCATGCCCCGGATTCAGCGCGCGCAGCTCCGCGCGCAGGAGTCGGTGGGCGCGATGGGCGCGGCCCTGGACCGGGTGCTCCAGGCGTTCCGTACGGTCAAGGCGAGCGGTGCGGAGGAGCGCGAGACGGCGGCCGTGGCCGAGGCGGCGCGGCACGCGCACGACCGGGGTGTGTCGGTGGCGAAGTGGTCGTCGGTCTCCGACGTCACGATGATGATGTCGATCCAGCTGGCCTTCCTGGCCGTGCTGGGCGTCGGGGGAGCGAGGGTGGCGTCGGGCTCCCTGGAGATCTCGTCGCTGATCGCGTTCCTGCTCTATCTCTTCTACCTGATGGGCCCGATCGGCGGATTGGTCGAGGGCTGGACGGGTCTTCAGAGCGGCCTCGCCGCCGTACGCAGGATCGACGAGGTGGAGTCGCTGCCGGGCGAACCATCCGGCGGGCCCGGGGCCGTACGGGGGGAGGGAACTCCGCTCGGGGTCATCTTCCAGGACGTGACCTTCGGGTACGGGGACGAGCGCGCGCCCGCCCACAAGGGCGTCACGTTCGACGTGCCGACGGGCGGGCTGGTGGCGCTGGTGGGCCCGTCGGGGGCGGGCAAGTCGACGGTGTTCAGCCTGCTGGAACGGTTCTACGACCACGACGGCGGAACGATCACCGTCGACGGCCGTGACATCCGGGACTGGCCGCTGGCCGAGCTGCGCGCCTCGCTCGCGTACGTGGAGCAGGACGCCCCGGTCCTGGCCGGGACGCTGAGGGAGAACCTGCTGTTCGCCGCCCCCGACGCCCCGGATGAGCGGCTGACGGAGGCGGTCGCCCGTACCCGCCTGGACGCGTTGGTCGCCCGGCTGCCGGACGGCCTGGACACGGCGGTCGGCCACCGGGGCGTCACGCTCTCCGGCGGCGAACGCCAGCGCATCGCCATCGCCCGCGCCCTGCTGCGCCGCCCGCGCCTGCTCCTGCTGGACGAGGTGACCTCGCAACTGGACGCGGTCAACGAGCAGGCGCTGCGCGATGTGATCCTCGAACTGGCCGAGCAGACAACGGTGTTGGTCATCGCCCACCGCCTGTCCACGGTCCGCCACGCCGACCGCATCGTGGTCCTGGAGGAGGGCCGGGTCCGCACGGCGGGCACGCACGAGGAGCTGATCACCGAGGACGACCTCTACCGCGAACTGGCGACGACGCAGTTGGCAGCGGAGGTGCGGTGAGGGCTCAGCGGGTGTAGTTCCTCAACTCCTCGGTGTCCAGGGTGATGGAGGCGGGGTGGGGGAGGGCGACGGCTTCGCCGAGGTCGTACAGGTGCTGACGCCGGTAGCGGGTCGTGGTGGGTTCGCTGCGGACGGCGCACGTGCCGGACCGGTGGTCGATGAGGAGACGCAGCGGGATGCCCGCCGCCGCGTACCCGCACGTCCTCCCGTGGCCGTCGTCGTACGAGGTGACGTCCACGGTCATGAGGATGCGGTCCGGGCTCGACCACTGGCCGTCACCGGCGAAGCGGCCCACCGGGGCCAGGGTCCCGTCCGGCCGGGCGCGGCCGTCGCGGTCTGTGCCGATCCGCAGCCCGCGTCCGGGGTACAGCCGCAGCTCCGGCCGCTGCCGTAGGCACTGCGTCGCGACCCACATGACGATCTCGTCGTGATCCCCGTCCGGCACGGGCCTGACCTCCAGCTCTCCGTTGATCAGCTCGAGCGTCACGGTCTCGGGGCAGCCGCGGGCAAGCGCCTCGAAGTCCTCGACGGGCATCATCGGCAGGGCCTCTCCGACCGGGGAGCCAGCCCCGCCCGGACCGCGTTCATCCGCTCCCGTACGCCAGGCGGCTGCACGGCCCCCGGCGGCCCCACCGGCGGCTCGGGGGACGGCCCCCGGCACGGCCGGCACAACCCGCCGAGCAGGGCCTCCGGGCTGCCCGGTGCTCCGCACTCGCCGCACTCCAGGGAGCGCAGGACGGTCCGGGGGCCCGGCAGGAACCGCTCCGGCGGCAGCTTGTCGAGCAGGCGCCGCTCGACGAGGCGGGCGGCTCGGTGGACGCGGGACGGCAGCCCGTCGGTGAGCGCGTGCACCAGCTCGGCCTCCGTCGCACCCCGGGCGAACCACTCGCTGACCTGCGGTTCCAGGTGTACGCAGTCGGCGGCGGACAGGGTCAGCATCGGAGCCGTACGCCCCAGGGCGGCGAGCAGGATGAACGCGCGGGAGCGGGTGGGCCGTTGGGGCTGGTCCGGCGGCGCGTCACCGCGGATGTAGGCGTTCCACCACTCGTCCTCGCGTGCGGTGCGGGAGAAGAAGGTCCGGGTCACCCAGAGCATGACGTCATCGGTGATCACGCACTCGCTGCCGCGCCGCAGGTGCCCGGCGTCCTGGAGCCGGTTGAGGGTGGTGCCCAGGGCGCACTGCCCGTACGGGAGGTGTTTGGCCAGCGTCTTCACGGAGATGTCGGAGCCGTCGGGCAGCCGGTCGATGTACGCGGCGACGGCGGCGTCACGGGGGAGGAGGTGGGCGAAGTCGCGTTCGGTACGCGGACGTTCACCGGGCGCGGAGCGCTTGCCGTACCCGGGCTTGGCCATGGGGTGCGGGGGCGCGGGCGGGGTCACGTGCGGGGTGGAGGGGGCAGCACTAAACTGGCTGTCAGCCATGGGGATCGTTGTGTCCGATCTTCGTTGGTCAGACCCCTGTCGGTGTTGTAGCACCGGCGGGGGTTGCTTTTTCTTTTCTCGTCCTCCCGAACGCTAAAGCCTGGCGACCGTGCGTCGCAAGTCGGTCACGAAAAGTCAATTCCGCGCACAACTCCGCAGACGGGGAGGGTGGGTGGGCAAGCTGACCCATCCACCCCATCCTTGTTAAGAGCGCTCGGATCTCGCCGCTTGAGCTCCGGGAGGAGCTGGCCCGCGATGCTGGTGGGAACGGGTGTGCGGCAGGATCGCGGCATGAAGAACACCAGTTCCCGCGCGACTTCGGCGCCGCTGTCGTTCCGTAAGGCGGACGAGTCCGACCTGACCGAGCTCGTACGCCTGAGGGACACGGCGGCGCGCTGGCAGATCGAGCACGGCATCGAGCAGTGGCAGCCCGGGGAGCTGGGCGGGGAACACTTCCGGGAACGGCTGCGCGAGGGCGAGGTGTGGCTCGCCACGCTCGGACCGGACGGGCCGAGCGCCGGGGCCTGGGAGCTGTGGTGGGACGACGAGCCCGCGTGGGGCGCCCAGCCGCCGGTCGCGGGCTACGTCCACCGCCTGATGACCGACCGGCGTACCGCCCCGCCCGGAGCCGGCCGCGCACTGCTGGCGGAGGCCGAGCGCCGGATCGCCGCGTACGGGAGGGAGTTGTGCCGCCTGGACTGCCTGACGTCGAACGCCCGGCTGCGCCGCTACTACGAGGAGGCGGGGTACGCGGTGGTCGGCGAGCAGTCGGGGAAGAACGGGGACGGCGGCCGGACGTACGGGGTCACGCTGCTGGAGAAGCGGCTGGAGGCGGGCTGAGACCCGGGCGGGCTGGGCGCGGGGCGGGCTGGGTCCCGGGCGCTGGCGCGTACGGACCGACGCGGTCCGGCGCCGACGTGGCCCGGCGCCGACGTGGTCCGGGCCTCCCGGGTTCCGTGACGACGATCACTCCGATGCCTCGCCGGCGTTGTAGACCGGATGGGCGGCGGTGGGCGTATACCCGGTGAAGCGGAAGATCCGGGAGCGACTTTTGACCGTCGAGGAGTTCGAAGAGTTCTACGCCCAGGCGGTCGCGCGTCTCACGGGCCAGCTGTACGTGATGACGGGGGATCTCCAGGAGGCGCAGGACGTCGTGCAGGAGGCCTTCGTCAAGGCGTGGGTCCGGCGCGGGCGGCTTGAGCGCGACGGGCAGCCCGAGGCGTGGATCCGTACGGTCGCGTGGCGCCTGGCGGTGAGCCGTTGGCGCTTCCGGCGGCGTTCGGCGGACGCGTGGGGCCGGGGGAGCGGTGCGGCGGAGCACGTGGCGCCGCCGGACCCGGACCACGTGGTGCTGGTCGACGCGCTTCGGGAACTGCCCGCGCAGCAGCGGCGGACCTTGACCCTGCACTACCTGTGCGACCTCACGGTCGAGCAGATCGGCAGGGAGACCGGGCTTTCCATCAGCACGATCAAGACGCATCTGGTCCGAGGACGGGCGGCGCTCGCCCACCGTCTTCAGGACCCCCGCATGCCCCGCATGGAGGAGGCTCCTGATGTCTGAACCACGGGACCGGTCGGCGCCGGAGGATCCGTTGCGGTCCCTGTTCCGGCAGGCCGGCGACTTCGGGCAGGGCCGCTCGACGGCGGACCCCGCCGCCCGCATCACCGAACGCGGCATGCGGGCCCAGCGGCGCCGGATGGCCGCGCTCGCGGTGGGGGCGTGCCTGGTCATCGGCGGGGGCGGCGCGACGGTGGTCGGCCTGCTCCCGGTCAAACCGACGCCCGCCCCTCCGGCGACGAGCCCGTCCCCCGGCTATCCGTCTCCCGGCTACCTGTCCCCGGCCCCGCCGCCGCCCGCGGGAACACCGACGGAACCGCCGACGCCCAGCCATACGGTGCCGGGGGCGCCGGAGTCCGCCACCCGGTCGTTCGCTCCGGAGGGCCTGCCGACGACGGAGGCACCGACGTCCTCGCCGTCGTCGACACCGACCTTCGTCTCGACCGCCGCCTCCGCCTTCACCGCCGCCTCCGCCTTCACCGCCGCCTCCACCTCCACCGCCGCCTCGACCTCCACCTCGGCTTTCACTTCGGCGTCGATGCTTGGGGCGACGGCGGTGCTGTGATCGCGGGCTGCTGACCCGATTCCCGTACCCGGTACGTACGCCTTCTTCCCTCCCGTACCCCGCGTTTGGTTCGCCCCCGGGCCCCGGCGTCTCCACCGGCCGATCCCGCACGCCCAGGTGTGCCCGAAAGGTGCATGAATATCTATGTTGTCCACCGGTTTGCGACCGGCAGAGCCTCGGCGCGACACCTCCAAGCCGCAGTCGACCGGCCCCGCCAGGCCCGTCAGCCGCGCTGCCGGCCTCGTCCTGCGCGTGCCTGGGGCGACCCGGTTGGGCAGGGCGGCAGCCTGGCTCACCCCCGCCGACCGCAGGGTGCTCCGGCTCTACCTCCTCACCCGCATATCCCTGTGGATCACGGCCCACGGCGCCCGGTGGCTGTTCCCCCGGGGGTCTGATGTACGGGAGGCGGCGCCGGTCCTCGCGCCGTTCCAGCAGTGGGACGCGAACCACTACCTCCACATAGCGCGCGACGGCTATTTTCCGCTCAACGCGGGCCCATGGGTGAGCGGTTGGGACAACAGGGAGGCGTTCTTCCCCGGCTTTCCGCTCCTCCTGCGGGCCGTGCACGTCATCGTCCCGAACTGGACGGCGGCGGGCCTGCTGATCTCGCTGGTCGCGGGAGCCGTGGCCGTACTGGCCCTGTCCCGCATAGCCCGCTCCTACGTCCCCGATGGCGCCCCCGATGGCGTCCCCGATGGCGTCCCCGAGGACGCCGACGGCCGGCGCACGGCCCTGTTCTTCCTGATCTCCCCGTGCGCGGTCTTCCTGGCGGCCGGCTACACGGAGGCGCTGTTCCTGGCGTTCGCGCTCCCGGCCTGGCTGGCCGCCCGACGCCACCGCTGGGCGTCGGCGTGCACGCTGACCGCGCTGGCGACGACGGTACGGGTCAGCGGCCTGTTCCTCGCGGCCGCCCTCGCGGTGCTGTTCGTACTCACCGCGCTCTCGGCACGGAACGGGAGAGCCTGGCGCGGGTCGGCCTGGCTGGCGCTCCCCGCACTGCCACCCGCCGCGTACAGCTGGTACCTGCACGCCCGCACGGGCGACTGGATGGCGTGGAAGCACGCACAGGAGCGGGGCTGGTACCGGGACTTCCACACCCCGTGGGAGGCGTGGAGCAACACGTGGGACGCGGCGTTCGACGGCGTCCACACGACCGGCTACGCGTTCATGTTCCAGGCGGAGTTGGCGGCGATGCTGGTGGGCCTGGCCCTGGTCGTGTGGCTGGCACGCCACCGCCGCTGGCCGGAGGCGGTGTACGTCGCGCTGAGCCTGTGGGCGCTGGGAACGTCGTACTGGTACACATCCGTCCCCCGCGCCACGCTGCTGTGGTGGCCGCTGTGGGCCGGCCTGGCGGCCCTGAGCCTGCGCCGTCCGTGGTTCAAGGCGGCGTACCTGTGCGTGGCGGCACCGCTGAGTGCGCTGGTGGCCCTGGCGTTTCTTACGGGGCGGTGGGCGGGGTGAGCGGGTGAGCACCGCCCGAGGCGGCAGGGCGCCGGAAGGGCTCAGCGAACGCCGCTGAGGAACGCCGCCCAAGCGGAGGCACCGAAGACGACGGCCGGCCCCTCCGGTCGCTTGGAGTCGCGGACGGGGACCCTGAGTGCAGCTGGCGGGCGGAGCGCATCCCCGACCGTCCCGTCATGCGCGTTAGCGACGTGCAGCGGCAGGACACGTACGTCGACCTGCCGCTGATGATCACCTTCAACGGGGGCGCGCGGGGGCCGGCCTACCTCCGTCTGGAGGTTGACGCGGCGATCGACCTCGTGGACGAGCTGAACCTCGCGTTGGACGTGCGGGTGAGGGAGCCGGTGGTCAAGCCGTGTACTCCGTTGGTTTCCTGACGCGACGTCTGCCCCGTCCGCACGTCAACTCCCCGGAGGCCCGGTCCGCTCACCCTGCCGTACGCCGTGGCCGGGGCCGCCGTCCCCATTCGTTCGCGGCCACCACCAGGCACACCGCCACCAGGACCACGTTCTTGACGACGTACTGCCCCTCCATGGTCGGGGCGGGGGAGTGGGCCTGCCACATCGCGTCGGGGAGGAGGACGAGGGTCGAGAACACGCCACCCATGTGGAGGAAGAACGCGACGAGCGCGGGGCGCAACAGGCGGCGGCCGACGGTCAGGCCGATCCCGATGGCCGTCTCCAGCGCCGCGAGGGACAACAGCAGCACCGTCTCCGGCACCAGGCCCAGGGTCATCTTCGTCGCCGCGTCGACCGCCAGTTGCTCCGCCGGACTGGCCGAGGGGAACAGCTTCAGTACGCCGAAGCCGACGAAGACGATGCCGACCGTCACCCTCAGCAGGGCCAGTGCGTGTGCGTCGACGAGGTCGGCCAGCCGGCTCAGAGGTCCCCGGCCGGTCGTGGGGTGAGGGCGGGCGCGCGCGAAGTCCGCCTTCTGGGACGGGGGTTCGGGGTCGCGGTCGGGCGGGGGCGGGATCGGCTCTACGGTGCTGCTGCTCATGTGCGACCTCCCGCTGTGTCTGAGGGGTGGGAAAACGTGCACGGGTGGCCCGCGCGGCTCGTTGGGCAACCTGGGTCATTTCGCGGATCGGTGGGGACCTGGGGTCGGGCGGGGGAGGGCCGTAGGTGGTGGCCATGGCCTGACCGCGGGCGGGGTGCCGGAAGTCGGCCGATGCCCGCGCCCGGTGTCCTGGCCGGACGGGGGACGAGGCGGGGCCGGTACGTGATCGACGTGGCCGGCCGCCCCTCTCGTTGCTGGTCTAGACCATCGGATGAGAGTCGGGAGGCCGTCAAGGGTCTTGTCCGTCGGCGCCGACGGGAGCCAGCGCATTCGCGCCATGTTGCATCGGGGCTGCGGGCGGAAGGCTCGGGCGTGCGGATCGTGCGGTGACCTGGCTCTTCGTGCGGGGGAGTCGCGGGGCTGGATCTCCGGCCCGCAGCTCCGGTGGGGCTCCCGGAAGGTTCGCCGCTGAGCAGCCCTGTTCCGGCGAGGTCGGACCGGCCAGGAGCCCTACCGGCCCGCGCGTCGGCTCGACCTCCGCGTCTTCTTCCGGCGATCCGGGGAGCCCTGTCGCCCGCAGGACCGCTCCCTGCGGTCCGGCGGGCGACTCCGGTGATTCATCTGGCCGAAAATTGCCCATTCTGTGACGGGACACATCGGGCATCGACCGCTGCGCATCCGTCGCTGCGCCTGTCGCCTGCGCCCGCCGCCGCGCCCGCCGCCGCATCCGTCGCTGCGCCCGCCGCCGCGTCCGTCACCGCGCCCGCCGCCGCACCCGCCGCCGCACCCGGGCACGCCGAGGGGCCCGGAGCGTGTGCCCCGGGCCCCGGGCCCCGTGAAGCCGGTGGAACGGTGTGCAGCGGACGTCAGCCCTCAGCCGGGAATCAGGAGGCAGCCCGCGCCGCCGCCCCGCCCCGGCCACTCAAGCCGTCACCGCTCCAGACCGCCCCGCGCGACGACCCCCGCGTACCACCGCGCACTGTCCTTCACCGTGCGGCGCTGCGACGCGAAGTCCACGTGCACGATGCCGAACCGCTTGCTGTAGCCGTACGCCCACTCGAAGTTGTCCAGCAGCGACCACAGGAAGTAGCCGCGTACGTCCGCCCCGTCCTCGATCGCCCGGTGTACGGCGCTCAGGTGCGCGTCCAGGTACGCCACCCTCTCCGGGTCGTGCACCTCGCCCTCCGGGTCCGCGTAGTCGTCGTACGCCGCCCCGTTCTCGGTCACCAGCAGCGGCAGGCCCGGGAGTTCGTCGCGGAGGCGGGTGAGCAGCTCGTACAGGCCGTTCGCGTCCACCGGCCAGTCCATCGCCGTGCGCGGGCCCTCCGCCGGGGTGAACGCCACGTGGTGCTCGGCCCCCGCCCAGGGGGAGGGGGACTCGGACGTGCCCGCCGAAACCACGCTGGGGGAGTAGTAGTTGATGCCCAGCGAGTCGATGGGGGTGGAGGTCACCTCCAGGTCGCCGTCGCGCACGAACGACCAGTCCGTCACCGCCGCCGTGTCCTCCACCAGGTCCTGCGGCAGCCGCCCGTGGAAGACCGGGTCCAGGAAGATCCGGTTCGCCACCGCGTCGATCCGGCGCACCGCGTCCCGGTCGGCCGGGGTGTCACTCAGCGGGCGCAGGGCGTGGAGGTTCAGGGTGAGGGAGATCTCGGCCGCCGACGGCAGGCGGTCCCGCAGGACCCGGGTCGCACCGCCGTGCGCCAGGTTGAAGTGGTGGGCGGCGCGCAGCGCGGCGAGGTCGCTGGTGCGGCCGGGGGCGTGGACCCCGTTCCCGTAGCCGAGGAAGGCCCCGCACCAGGGCTCGTTCAGCGTCGTCCACGTCGTCACCCGGTCGCCCAAGGCCCCCGCCACCAGGCCCGCGTACTCCGCGAACCGGTGCGCCGTGTCCCGCTCCGGCCAGCCGCCCGCGTCCTCCAGCTCCTGCGGGAGGTCCCAGTGGTAGAGCGTCGCGACCGGTCTGATGCCCGCGCCCAGCAGCTCGTCCACCAGACGGCGGTAGAAGTCGAGGCCGCGCTCGACCGCCGGGCCCCGGCCCGTCGGCTGGACCCGGGGCCAGGAGACGGAGAAGCGGTAGTCCGTGACGCCGAGCTCCTTCATCAGCTTCACGTCGTCCGGCATCCGGTGCAGGTGGTCGGCGGCGATGTCACCGGTGTCGCCGTTGCGGACCTTGCCGGGGGTGCGGCTGAAGGTGTCCCAGATGGAGGGCGTACGGCCGTCCTCGGTGGCCCCGCCCTCGATCTGGTAGGCGGCGGTGGCCGTGCCCCACCGGAATCCGGCGGGGAAGCGGAGCCCCGTACCGGTCTGGGGGCGGGCGCCTGTGGAGGTCGCCGGGCCGGCGTCGACGGACGGTGCGGGGCGGGCGTCGATGGGCGTTGCCCGGCGGGCATCGACAGCGGTCATGAGAAGGGCACTCCAGAAGTGTGGGGAGGAGGGGAGCAGAGGGAGGGGAGGAGAGGGCGGGTCAGCCCTTCACCGCGCCCTGCATGATGCCGCCGACGATCTGCCGGCCCAGCAGGCCGAAGACCAGCAGCACCGGCAGCGTGCCGAGCAGCGTGCCGGCCATGATCACCGACTGGTCGTTCACATAGCCGCCGCCGAGCTGCCGCAGCGCGACCTGCACCGTCGGTTCCTGCGAGGACAGCGCGATGATCGGCCAGAAGAAGTCGTTCCACGCCGTCATGAACGTGAGCATCCCGAGCACCGCCATCCCCGGCCGCGCGATCGGGATCACGATCGACCAGAAGATGCGCGCGGTGGAGGCGCCGTCCACGCGGGCCGCCTCGATCAGCTCGTCCGGCAGCGACTGCACCAGGTACTGGCGCATGAAGAACACCCCGAACGCCGAGACCAGGCCCGGCAGGATCACCGCCTGGAGCTGGTTCACCCACTGGAGTTCGGCGATCAGCATGAACAGCGGGATCACGCCGAGCTGCGGCGGGATCATCATCGTCCCGATCGTCAGCGTCAGCAGCGCGTTCCGGCCCTTGAACTTCAGCTTGGCGAAGGCGAATCCGGCGAGCGTGCAGCACAGGACCGTACCGATGGTGATCGACGACGACACGATCAGCGAGTTCAGCAGCGCCTTGCCGATGTCCGCCTCTTCGAGGACCTGCTCGAAGTTCTTGATCAGGTTCGGGCCCGGCAGCAGGCTCGGCGGCACCTTCGCCATGTCCGCGTTGGACCGGCTGGCGGCGACGATCGTCCAGTAGAAGGGGAACGCCGAGATCAGCAGCGCGAAGCCGAGGATGAGATAGGAGAGCCAGCCGCCCTTCATCGTCCGGCCCGCGCCCCCCTTGCGTACCCGTCGGCGGGGCGGGTCCTGCGGCGGGCGGCCCGCCCGGGGCGGGGTCGGCGGTGCGGCGAGCGCGGTCATCGGCCGGCCTCCTTGCGTGCGCGGCGGCGCACGATCAGGGCGTTGACCCCGACGAGCACCACGATCAGGACGAACATCACCCAGGCGATGGCCGCGGCCCGGCCCAGGTGGAAGAAGCCCCAGCCCTGCTCGTACATGTACAGGCCGAGAGTCTGGTACTGGTGCGAGATACCGCCGGAGATCGACCCCTCGAACAGCAGCGGCTCACCGAAGAGCTGCGTCGCGCCGATCGTCGAGATGATCACCGTGAAGACGATCGTGGGGCGCAGACCGGGCAGCGTCACGTGGACGAACTGGCGCCAGCGCGACGCCCCGTCCATCTCCGCCGCCTCGTACAGCTCGTGCGGGATCGACTGCATGCCCGCCAGGTAGATGAGCGCGTTGTACCCGGTCCACCGCCAGACCACGATGGACGACACCGCGATCTGCGAGGCGACCGTGCCCGTCTGCCAGTCCACCGGGTCGAAGCCCACCAGCCCGATCACGTAGTTGATCAGCCCGAAGTCGCGGCCGAAGAGCTGCGCGAAGACGAGGGTGGCCGCGGCGACGGAGGTCGCGTACGGCAGCAGGATCGCGGTCCGGATGAAGGTACGGCCGCGCAGCTTGTAGTTGAGCAGGTGCGCCAGGCCCAGCGCCATCGCGAGCTGCGGGACCGTGGACAGCACGCCGATGGTGAACGTGTTGCGCAGCGAGATCCAGAAGAACTCGTCGGTGAACAGGGCCGTGTAGTTGGCGATGCCCCGCCACTCCATCTCGCCGCTCGTCTGGAGCTCGACCCGGTAGAGGGAGACGAACGCCGTGTAGAGGAGCGGGAAGAGCCCGAAGGCGAGGAAGAGCGTGAAGAAGGGGGCTATGTAGGCGTACGGGGACGCCTTGCGCCAGGTGCGCCGGAGCGCGGCTGCCCGACCGTCGTCGGGCCCGGGTCCGGTTCCGGCGGGGCGGCTGGGCCCGGCCTTCGCGGTGGCGGTGAGGGACACGATGCGGCCCTTCGGGATCGGGGGGTGGGCGGAGGGTCACGGAGAGGGGTACGGGGGTGGGGGCGGGGCCCCGGGGGGGGGCCCCCGGCCCCGGGCCCTGGGTGGGGCGGTGGCGGGGGCCGCTTTGGGCGGGGGGGGGGGGGCGCGGCAGCGGCTGGGTGGAAGGCCCGCGCGGCGGTGGCGTGGAACGCACGG
>NZ_JBEYKR010000161.1:0-15649 GCF_040703535.1 Streptomyces sp. NPDC007346 | reverse complement strand
GGCCGTCGCGCCCCAGCTTACCGTCTCGTTGGGGGTGCCGGGCGGCGCCATACGCGCGGCCGTATGCACCCCGCCCCCCGCGCAGGGGGGGGGGGGTCCTGGGTGTTCCGTCCGCCGGATCCCGACCGGGTCCGCGGCGCGTGGCTCGGCACTTCGCGGTGGTGCCGAAACGGGTGGATCGCTCCGGTGGTGAGGGTGTTCCGGCGGCGTGCGTCGCACCACGCCACGCGGTGCGGCGTGCGTCGCACCGCGCCACGCAGCCGGGGTCTGCCCGGTCCTGATCCGCCGGGCACGCCCCGGGGCGGGGCCCGGCGGGAGGTTTCTACGCGCCCGCCGCTTCCGACCCCTCCTGCTCGCGCTCCACCTGCTCGTTCCACTCGCGCTTGACCGCACGCCAGGCGTCGTCGTTCTGGCCGAGGCGCCAGTACCCGGAGATCGACAGCTGCTGGAGCGGGATCTGCCGCTCCACGCGCAGATGGCGGCGGATCTCCTTCACGAAGGCCGCCTCCCCGTGCACGAACGCCTGGACCTCGCCCTCGGGGAAGTCCAGCCCCTTCACCGCGGCCGTCAGCAGCTCGCCGACCGGCCGGTCACCGCGGTGCAGCCAGGTCACGGCCACCCCGTCGGGCGTCACGATCTTCTGCTCCTCGGAGGCGTCCGCCACCTCGACGAAGGCGTGCACCAGGGCGCCCGCGGGCATCTGCTCCAGCGAGGCGGCGATGGCCGGCAGGGCGCTCTCGTCGCCGGCCAGGAGGTGCCAGCCGGCCGAGGCCTGCGGCGCGTAACCGCCGCCGGGGCCGAGGAAGGTGACCTGCTCGCCGGCCTGGACCCGCTGCGCCCACGGTCCCGCGAGACCCTCGTCGCCGTGGACGACGAAGTCGACGGCCATCTCGCGGGCGATCGGGTCCCAGGAGCGGATCGTGTACGTACGCGTGGTGGGCCACAGCTCGCGCGGGTGGCTCTCGCGGATGGCGGGGATGTCGAACGGGTGCGCGTAGTCGGCCCCCTCGGGCGCGAAACACAGCTTGATGTAGTGGTCGGTGAAGCCCGAGAGGGAGAAGTCGGCGAGCCCCTCGCCGCCGAGGACCACGCGCACCATGTGCGGGGTGATCTGCTCGGTGCGCACGACCTGCGCCCCCTGGGCCTTGGGTCCTTGCCGGGCCGGCCGCTCTGCCACGAGGTACTCCCTGGGTTCGACGTACGGCCACGCGCGTCGGTGGACGGGCGGAGGCGGCGTACGTTTCGGCGCACGGGGCCGGACACCTCCGACCCCTATGACTTAGGTATACCTAAGCTAACACCTCAGCCCTGGAGTGTGGTGAGGAGCCGCTGAAGCGCCCCGCCCAGCCCCCACTGGTCCGCAAGCGCTTCCAGGGCGGCCGGGTCGCGCGGCTCGCGCGGCAGCGCCGGGTCGAAGTCGGGCAGCGGCACGTCCTGGGCCACCCGCACGACCTTCGGCGCGACGGACACGTACTCCCGGGCCTCGTCCAGCCGCTTGCGCTGCGAGGGGGTGAGCTTCGCCGCCGGGTCGTCCACCGCCGCCATGATCCCGGCCAGGTCCCCGTAGGCGTCCAGCAGCTTCGCCGCCGTCTTCTCGCCGATGCCGGGCACGCCCGGGAGTCCGTCGCTCGGGTCGCCGCGCAGGAGGGCCAGGTCCACGTAGCCCGCGCCGTCCACCCCGTACTTCTCGCGGAGCCACGCCTCGTCGGTCGTCTGGAGCGTGCCGACCCCCTTGAGCGGATGGAGCACCCGCACCTGCCGGGCGTCGTCGACCAGCTGATAGAGGTCGCGGTCGCCGGTGACGATGTCCACGGGCCCGGTCGCCCGGGTGGTGAGGGTGCCGATCACGTCGTCCGCCTCGTACGGCGTGACGCCGACCCGGGCGATCCCGAGCGCGTCCAGCACGTCCTCGATGATCGGGACCTGGGGGGACAGCGTGTCGGGGATCTCCTCCTCGTCGGCCTGGCCCCCCGGCGTCTCCACGGCCACCCGGTGCGCCTTGTACGTCGGGATCAGGTCCACGCGCCACTGCGGGCGCCAGTCGTTGTCCCAGCAGGCGACCAGATCGTCCGGCCGGTGGTCCTGGACCAGGCGGGCGATGAAGTCGAGGAGCCCGCGCGCGGCGTTGACCGGGGTCCCGTCCGGTGCGCGTACCGAGTCGGGGACGCCGAAATAGGCGCGGAAGTAGAGGGAGGCGGTGTCGAGGAGCATCAGGCGTCGCGTCACGGAACCGATCATGCCCCACGCCACCGACAGTCGCCGTCGATGGCTCTGGGTGACTGAAAAACGCCCCTATGGTGACTTGGATCACTCTTGTGTTTGGCACGTGTAAGTGCGGGCAGGCGGGCCACCGGAGCGGACCACGTCGCATTTTCAACTAGTGCATGTGCCATGCGGACCGAATCCGCGCCGCTCCACGGTCTGCCGGAGGGGGTGGCAGACCGTTTTCAGTTCAACGCGTGAGGTGTATGTGTCAAGGCTGCAAGCCGAGAACTTGTACAAAGTGTTCGGCAGACGACCCGATCAAGCCGTGCGGAAGCTGGAGAGCGGCACCGACCGCGACGAGCTGCGCGCCGACGGAACGACCGCAGCGGTGATCGACGCCTCGTTCACAGTGGAACCGGGTCAGATATTCGTCGTGATGGGACTGTCCGGCTCGGGCAAGTCCACGCTGCTGCGGATGCTCAACGGGCTGCTCGAACCCACCGCCGGACGCGTGCTCTTCGACGACCAGGACCTGACCGCCCTGAGCCCTCGCGAGCTGCGCCATGTGCGCTCCTCCAAGATCAGCATGGTGTTCCAGCACTTCGCGCTCTTCCCTCACCGGAGCGTCCTGGACAACGCCGCGTACGGCCTCGAGGTGCAGGGTGTACCCCGTTCCGAGCGGATCAGGCGGGCCACCGAGGCGCTGGAGCTCACCGGCCTCGCCGGCTGGGAGAACTCCTGGCCCGACGAGCTGTCCGGCGGTATGCAGCAGCGTGTCGGCCTCGCCCGCGCGCTGGCCACCGACGCCGACCTGCTCCTCATGGACGAGTCCTTCAGCGCGCTCGACCCGCTGATCCGCCGTGACATGCAGGACCAGCTCCTGGAGCTCCAGAAGCGGCTGAAGAAGACCATCGTCTTCATCACCCACGACCTCAACGAGGCCATGCGCCTGGGCGACCGGATCGCCGTGATGCGTGACGGGAGGATCGTCCAGCTCGGCACCGCCGAGGACATCCTCGTCACCCCGGCCAACGACTACGTCGCCTCCTTCACCCAGGACGTCGACCGCTCCCGGGTGCTCACCGCGGGCGCCATCATGGCCGAACCGCACACCGTCATGGGCTCCACCACCGAGGACGGCAAGGAGCTGCGCACCCCGCAGGACGTCATCGCGGCGGCCCCCGCCACGGTCTCGGAGTCCACGCCGATCATCGAGCTGTTCACCCCCTGCGCGCAGAGCGGGGAGGCGGTGGCCGTGACCGACGCCAAGGGCAAGCTCGTCGGTGTCGTCCCCGGCTCCCGGCTGCTCGCCGTGCTGGGCGCCCCGATGACGCCCACCGAGACACCGAAGGACTCCGTGGCGCTCCGGAAGACCTCGTCCGACAACGATGCCGTGAAGAAGGTGGCCAGTGTTTAGGCTCCCTCTCGGCGAGTGGGTCGACTCCGCGGTCGACTGGCTGCAGACCCACCTCGCCTGGCTCTTCGACGCGATCAGCTCCGTCGTCGGCGGCATGTTCGACGGCATAGCCGCCGTACTCTCCGCCCCCCACCCGCTCCTCTTCGCGGGCATCGTCGCGATCATCGCCTGGTGGCTGCGCGGCCTGCCGGCCGGGCTGCTGACCTTCGCCGGGTTCGCCCTCATCGACTCCGTCGAGCTGTGGGCCGAAGCGATGGACACCCTCACCTTGGTGCTCGTCGCCACCCTGGTCACCCTGGTCATCGCCGTACCGCTCGGCATCTGGGCCTCCCGCTCCAGGTCCGTCAGCGCGGTGATCCGGCCGGTTCTCGACTTCATGCAGACCATGCCCGCCATGGTCTATCTGATCCCCGGCGTCATCTTCTTCGGCGTCGGCGTGGTCCCCGGCATCATCGCCACCATCATCTTCGCGCTGCCCCCGGGCGTCCGGATGACCGAACTCGGCATCCGCCAGGTCGACGGCGAACTCGTCGAGGCGGCCGAGGCCTTCGGCACCACCTCGCGCAACACCCTGCTGCGCATCCAGCTGCCGCTCGCGCTGCCCACGATCATGGCCGGCATCAACCAGGTCATCATGCTGGGCCTGTCCATGGTCGTCATCGCGGGCATGGTCGGCGGCGGCGGCCTCGGCGGCTCCGTCTACCGCGCCATCGGCAACATCGACGTCGGTCTCGGCTTCGAGGCGGGCGTCTCCATCGTCATCCTCGCCATGTACCTGGACCGGATGACCGGCGCGCTCGGCCGCGAGGTCTCCCCGCTGGCCCGTCGCGCCGCCGCCAAGGTCCAGGCGTCGGCCGAGGGCTGGAAGATCTGGGCCTACCGCCCCCAGCCCGTCGTCGCGGTCGCCGGCATCGTGGCCCTCGCGCTCGTCGCGGGCGGCATGGGCATCTTCGGCGGCTCCACCCAGAACACCGCGACCGGCGCGAGCGCCAAGGTCGGTGACGGCAAGAAGATCTCCATCGGCTACATCCCGTGGGACGAGGGCATCGCCTCCACCTTCCTCTGGAAGGAGATGCTGGAGCAGCGCGGCTACGAGGCCGACGTCAAGCAGTACGAGGCCGGCTCGCTCTACACCGGCATGGCCAACGGGCAGATCGACTTCCAGACCGACGCCTGGCTCCCGACCACCCACGCCAGCTACTGGGAGAAGTACCAGGACCGCCTGGAGGACCTCGGCGCCTGGTACGCCCCGACCTCGCTGGAGCTCGCCGTCCCCGCCTACATGAAGGACGTCCGGTCGATGGACGACCTCAAGGGCCGGGCCTCCGAGTTCAAGGGCCGGATCGTCGGCATCGAGCCGAGCGCCGGTGAGATGGGCCTGCTCAAGGACAAGCTCCTGCCGGGCTACGGCCTGGACAAGGAGTACAAGCTCATCGACGGCTCCACGCCGTCCATGCTGGCCGAGCTGAAGCGCGCGTACGCCAAGAAGGAACCGATCGTCGTTCCGCTCTGGTCGCCGCACTGGGCGTACAACGAGTACGACCTCACCAAGCTGGAGGACCCCAAGGGCCTCTGGGGCGAGGGCGACGGCGTCCACACCCTGGCGCGCCAGGGCTTCTCCGCCGAGAACCCGGTGGTGGGCAAGTGGCTCAAGGACTTCAAGATGAGCGAGAAGCAGCTCACCAGCCTTGAGGCCGAGATCCAGAGGGCCGGCTCCGGCAAGGAGCAGGAGGCCGTCCGCACCTGGCTGAAGGCCAACCCGGGCGTCGCCGACAAGTGGTCCCCCGCCCCCGAGGACGCCCAGGCCGCCGCCGGTGGCAAGGACGAGCGTGACCGTGCCCTGGAGGTCGCCTGGTTCCCCTGGGAGGAGGACATCGCCGCCACGTACCTGTGGAAGGCGGTCCTGGAGGAGCGCGGCTACAAGATCAACCTCAAGCAGTTCGAGGTCGGCCCGATGTACGCCGCGATGTCGCGCGGCCAGATCGACGTGCAGTTCGACGGCTGGCTGCCGTACACCCAGAAGAACTACTGGGACAAGTACGGCGACAAGCTGACGAACCTCGGCTCCTGGTACGGGCCCACCTCCATCGAGGTCGCGGTCCCCGACTACGTCAAGGATGTCAAGACCCTCGACGACCTCAAGGGCAAGGGCGCCGACTTCAAGGGGCGGATCGTCGGCATCGAGCCCGGCACCGCCACCATGGAGAACCTGAAGACGAACGTCCTGCCGAGTTACGGTCTGGACAAGGAGTACAAGGTCCTGGACTCCTCCACGCCGTCCATGCTGGCCGAGCTGAAGCGCGCGTACGCCAAGAAGGAGCCCATCGCCGTCCTGCTCTGGACCCCGCACTGGGCGTACAACGAGTACGGCCTGACCAAGCTGGCGGACCCCAAGAAGGCGTTCGGTGACGGCGACCGGCTGCACACCATCGCCTCCAAGGAGTTCCCCCAGCAGTACCCGCGGCTGACGAAGTGGTTCAAGGACTTCGAGCTGAACGAGGAGCAGCTGGGCGGTCTGGAGAACGAGATCCAGAAGCGCGGCGCGGGCCACGAGGAGGAAGCCGTGAAGGCCTGGATGGGTGACAACCCGGGCATCACGGACGCCCTGGCGCCCCTGTAGGGGCCCCGGAGCAGGAAAAGCGCAGGTGAGGGGTGGGCGCCGCCGTCGGGCGGGGGCCCACCCCTCCCGGCTGCCCGAGGGCCGGTTACCGGCCGTATTCCGCAACCATGTGCGTAAGGTGCTGGCAGCCGGGAGGATGGCTGAGGCGGGAGGGAGCCGGGACATGGACGACAAGGACACACCGCGGGTGGGTGCCGCGGTCCGCCGTCGGCGCCGCACCCTGGGCCTGACGCTGGCCGTGGTCGCCCAGCGCAGCGGGCTCTCCGTGCCCTTCCTCAGCCAGATCGAGAACGAGCGCGCCCGCCCCAGCGCCCGCTCCCTGGACCGGGTCGCCGAGGCCCTGGAGACCACCACCTCACGGCTGCGGGCCGCCGCGGACTCGGCGCGCTCGGTCGACGTCGTACGGGGCGAGGAGAGCGACGGCGTACGCCGGGTGGTGCACGGCCGCCACCAGCTCAGCGCCCTGGAGGTCACCGGCGAGCAGGACCTCGGGCGCGAGTTCCAGCACCGCAACGACGAGGTGATGTACGTGGTCGAGGGCGCCGCGGAGGTGGAGGCCGAGGGCCGGGCGTACCGGCTGGAGCGCGGCGACACCCTGTTCCTCTCCGGCGGCGTACGGCACCGCTGGCGGACCACCCGGCCCGGCACCCGGCTGCTGCTCGTCGCGGTCGCGGAGCACATCGACGCCACGTACGACTCCCGCCGCTGAGGGCCGGGAGCGTCGATGCGCGTCGTCTCCCTGGTCCCCTCCCTCACCGAGGCCGTCGCCGCCACCGCCCCCGGGCTGCTGGTCGGCGTCACCGACTGGTGCACCCACCCCGCCGGCCTGGCCGCCGCCCGGATCGGCGGCACCAAGAACCCGGACGTGGCCGCGGTCACCGCCCTCGCCCCCGACCTGGTGATCGCCAACGAGGAGGAGAACCGCGCCCCCGATCTCGCGGCGCTCCGGGAGGCCGGCCTCGACGTCCTCGTCACCGAGATCCGCACCCTGGACCAGGCCTTCACCGAGCTGGACCGGGTCCTGGCCACCGGCTGCGGCCTGGCCCGCCCCCGCTGGCTCGACGAGGCCGAGGCCGCCTGGGCCGCGCTCCCCGCACCTTCCGCGAGCCCGCGCCCCGCGATCGTGCCGATCTGGCGCAGGCCCTGGATGGTGCTCGGCCGCGACACCTTCGCCGGAGACCTGCTCGCCCGCCTCGGCGTGCGCAACGTGTACGCCGACCACGCCGAGCGCTACCCGCGCATCCCGCTCGACGAGCTGAACGGAGCCGGGGCCGACCTCGTCGTCCTGCCCGACGAGCCCTACCGCTTCACCGCCGACGACGGGCCCGAGGCCTTCCCCGGCCTGCCCGCCGCCCTCGTCGACGGCCGCCTGCTCACCTGGTACGGGCCGTCGCTGCTGCGGGCGGCACGGGAGCTGCCGTCAGCGCTCCGCTGACCACCCCGCGTACGGTCCGCGCCCCGGCCACCGCCCACGCCGCCACCAGGAACACGTACAGCGCCACGGCCAGCCAGGTCAGGGCGGACAGACCGGTGTGCCGGGCCAGTCCGGCCGCCCCCGTCACACACGTACCGACGGGGAACGTGAACGCCCACCACGTCATCGCGAAACCCATACCGTCACGCGTCGCCCTGATGACCATCGCCCCGGCCAGCGCCAGCCACAGCAGCGCGAAGCCCATCACCGGCACCCCGTACAGCACGGCGAACGCGCCGAACGCCGAGGCGTAGGGCGCCGCGACGGCACCCGGAGCCACGTCGGCCAGCTGGTTGACGGCGGTCGTCGACTGGCCCAGCGGCCCCAGCACCAGAAAGAGCGTCGGGGTCAGCGCGAGCGGCAGCGGCCCGTGGTGGACGAGCCGGGCGAAGACGAGCGGCAGCACCACCAGCGTGGCCAGCAGGGAGAGCCCGAACATCGCGTAGCAGGCCAGCAGCAGCGCCTGGCGCCCCTGCCCGGCCGCCACATGGGGCACCAGCAGCGCGCCCTGCGAGGCCGAGACCATCGGGGCCACCAGCGGCAGCAGCCAGACCGGCGACGCGGTCCCGGGGCCGGGGCGGTGGCGTACGACCATCAGGTACGGCACCACGACGGCGGCCACCAGAGCGATCGCCGTCCCCACGGTGAACAGCACCACGTCCACGGCCAGCGCGGCCCGCTCGCCCACGACGTCCCGGCCCACCGTCAGCGTGGCCCCGCCGACCGCGAGCAGCGCCATGGACAGGCACCCGTAGAACGGGGCGACGGCCGGATCCAGGAGATGGGCGCGGGCCTGGTCGCGGTGGTGGAGCCAGTGGCCGGCCCGAGCGGCGAGGACGACGGCGAGCAGGACGGCCGACAGCGCCCACACCACCGTGCACGCCCCGCGCAGACCGGGCAGGTCCACCGGGAGCGCCACCCCGGCGCTCGCGACGATCGCGGTGCCCATGACGCTCGCGTACCAGTTGGGGCCGATGTGCCGCAGGGACGGCCACCGCCGCTCGGCCGTCCGCGTCCACGTGCCCGTCCGGGGGTCCCGGTGGGGGAGGGGGGCGGCGGCTGGAGGCGACTGGGCGGTCCGGGTCTGCGGAAAGATGGCCATGCCACGATTCTTTGCCCACCCGGCTCCGCCCGCCAGGGACCCCGTCCCTATGAGGCCATAAGCTGGCTTTATGTCCAGCGACGGCCAAACGCCCCACGTGCCCCTCTCCCACCGGGTCCCCGACCTCGGAGCGCTGGAGCTGCTGCTCGCCGTCGCCCGGCACGGCAGCCTCGGACGGGCCGCCAAGGACGTCGGCATCACCCAGCCCGCCGCCTCCAGCCGCATCCGCTCCATGGAGCGCCGGCTCGGCGTCGCCCTGCTCGACCGCTCCCCGCGCGGCTCCCGGCTGACCGACGCGGGCGCGCTCGTCACCGACTGGGCGCGCCGGGTCGTGGAGGCCGCCGAGTCGTTCGACGCGGGGGCGCAGGCGCTGCGTGACCGGCGGGACTCCCGGCTGCGGGTCGCGGCCAGCATGACGATCGCCGAGTACCTGCTGCCCGGCTGGCTGATCGCCCTGCGCGCCGACCGCCCGGACACGGCCGTCTCGCTGCTCGTCGGCAACTCCTCGGACGTCGCCCGCCGCCTGCTCACCGGCGAGGCCGACCTGGGCTTCGTCGAGGGGCTGTCGATACCGGAGGGCCTGGACGGCACCGTCATCGCCCACGACCGCCTCGTCGTCGTGGTCGCCCCCACCCACCCGTGGGCCCGCCGCCGCACCCCGCTGCTCCCGGACGAACTGGCCGCCACCCCGCTGATCCTGCGCGAACACGGCTCCGGCACCCGCCAGGTCCTGGACGCGGCCCTCGCCGTCCACGGCGGCCTCGCCCAGCCCCTGCTGGAGCTCTCCTCCACGACCGCCGCCAAGGGCGCGGCGGAGAGCGGCGCCGGGCCCTGCGTCCTGAGCGAACTGGCCCTCGGCGAGGAGCTGTCGTCCCGTCGCCTGGTCAAGATCCCGGTCGCGAACGTACGGCTGCGCCGCCAGCTGCGGGCCGTCTGGCCGGCGGGCCACCGCCCCACCGGACCCGCCCGGGACCTGCTCTCCCGCACCGGCCGGGGCGCGGCGGGTTCCGTACGGTGACCGCGCCCGCTAACCGCGTCGAACACGCTGTGAAGGCCGCCTAGAGTGGCCCCATGACCTTCGCGACGCCGCCCGGCTGGTATCCGGACGCCGGGACACCCGGCACCGAGCGCTGGTGGGACGGCACGGCCTGGACCGCGCACACCCGCCCGCTCGCCGCCGCGGCCGTGCCGTACGAGCCGGTGCACCAGCCGTACGCGCCCCAGCCGTTCGGGCCCCCGGCCCCGCCTCCGGCGCCCCGGGGCGGCAACCGCACGAAGGTCCTGGCGGTCGCGCTCTCGGGGGTGCTGGTGCTGGCCACGGCCGTCACCGCCGCCGTCCTCCTGTCGGGCGGCGACGACAGCGGTACGCGAGGGGCGCCGGCGCCGAGCGTCTCCGACCCAGCCCCCACCGCACCCGCCACCTCGTCGGCCTCCGCCACGCCCGCCGCCGATGACCCCGACGACGACCCGGACGACGACCCCGCCGTACTCGTGGACCAGCTCAACGGGATCACGCTGGCGGTGCCCGACGGCTGGGAGAAGCCGGAGAGCGCCTCCGACCGCGTCCCCACCATCCGTACCGCCGTCTCCTACGACTGCCCCGACTCCTCGGCGTCCTTCTGCTACCGGGGCACCGTCTCCACCCGCACCGCCCGAGCCGGCCAGAGCGACCCCAAGGCCATCGCGGAGGCCGACATCACCACCGCCGCCGACCGGGCCTACGGGGAGGACACCTTCGGCCGGAGGACGCACGGTGGCATCGTGTCCCACAAGGTGCTCAAGGCGGAGGCGGCGACCGTCGCCGGGCGCGCCGGGTACCTGGTGCGCTGGCGGGTCGTCACCGGCAAGGGCCCCGGCGGGGTGGTGCAGTCCGTGGTCTTCCCGTCGTCGGTGGGCAGCGAGACCCCGGTGATCGTCCGGCTCGCCTTCGACGCGGACCGGCCGGAGCTGCCGCTCTCGCTGATGGACACGATCACCCGGTCGATCCGGCCGATCGGGGAGAGCGGGACGAGCGGGGGCGTGGGCGCGTCGATCGGCCCCTGACCCGGTGGGTCGCGTACCCGCCCGGGGTCAGAGGAAGGTCTTCCCCTCGCCCCGGTACGTCGGAACGCTCGCCGTGACCCGGTCGCCCTCGATCAGCTGGAGCGTGGCGAAGCGCTCGCACAGCTCACCGGCCTTGGCGTGCCGGAACCAGACCTTGTCACCGATCAGCAGATCGTCGGCGGGGGAGCCCAGCAGCGGCGTCTGGACCTCGCCCGCGCCCTCCCGCCGGTCGTAGCGCAGCCCCTCCGGGAGGTACGGAACCGGGGAGCGGTCCGCCCCGGCCGCGCCGGAGGCCGGGTAGCCGCCGCCGAGCACCGTCACCACGCCCACGCCCGGCCGGCGCACCACGGGCTGCGCGAACAGGGCCGCCGGGCGGGCGGTGAACGAGCTGTAGTTGTCGAAGAGGCGGGGCACGTACAGCCCCGAACCCGCGGCGATCTCCGTCACCGCGGCCTCGGCCGCCGTGTGCTGGACGCTGCCGGTGCCGCCGCCGTTCACGAACTCCAGGTCCGGGGCGACCGCGCGGACCGCCCGTACCGCCTCGGCGCGCCGGGCCGCCAGCTCCCTGCGGGCGGTGTCCTGCATCAGCCGGATCGCCCGGGACCGCAGCGGCCGCCCCGCCAACGAGTCGCCGACCCCGGCGACATGGCCCTCGTACGCCATCAGCCCCACCAGCCGGAAGCCCGGCCTGCGGGCCACCGAGCGGGCCAGCTCGGCGAGTTGGGCGGGGGAGCTGAGGGGCGAGCGGCGCGCCCCGAACCTGATCCGGCCGCCGAGCAGTCGCAGCGAGGTGTCGAGCTCCAGGCAGACCCGGATCTCCTCCCGCCCGCCGGCCCGGGAGGCGTCGATCAGCTCCAGCTGGGAGTGGTCGTCCACCATGACCGTCACGGCCGCGGCCAGCTTCGGATCGGCGGCCAGCTCCGCGAAGCCTCCCCGGTCGGCCGACGGGTAGGCGAGCAGGACGTCGTCATGACCGGCCCGCGCGAGCCAGAGCGACTCCGCCAGCGTGAACGACATGATCCCGGCGAATCCCGGGCGCGCGAGCACCCGCTCCAGCAGGGCCCGGCACCGCACGGACTTGCTCGCGACCCGGATCGGCTTCCCGCCCGTGCGGGCCACCAGATCGTCGGCGTTGGCATCGAAGGCGTCCAGATCGACGATCGCGACCGGGGCGTCGAGATGGGCGGTGGCCCGGTCGTACCGGGTCCGGTCAGCGGTGCGGGTGGTCATGGCCGCAGCTTGCCAGAGAGGGCTACCCCTGGGTAGGGGACGTTCGGGGGCAGATCCGCCGAGGCCGGGCGTCCCGTTCCCCGGCGTACGTCCGCAGCCCGTAGAGTGACGGGCACGCGAGCACCAACGCGCCTGACGGTGGCGGTGATCCGTGGTCGGTACGGGGACGTGAACCAGGGGGCCGGATGAGTACCGAAGCGCAGCGCGCTCCCGTGCCGCCCCGCCCGACGACACCACCGGCCCCACGGACACCAGGAGCCTCGCCCGCCCCGGTGCCCCCGCCTCCGCCGCAGGCACCCCGCACTCCGGGAGCCCAGCGGGCCCCGGGCGGCCCGACCGTGCAGTCTCCGGGGGCCTCACCCGCCCACACAACCCCGCAGGCCCCGGGGGCCTCATCTACGCAGACGGCCCAGCAGGCCTCAGGGGCCCCATTCGCCCCGCCGAGCGCAGCCACCCCCACGGCCCCGCCCGCCCCCACCGCCCCGCCGACACCCGCAGCCTCCACACCCACAGCCACACCCACGCCCACAGTCACACCCACACCCACACCCACAGGCGGCCCCCACCCCACCGCCCCGTACTCCACGCGCCCCGGCTCACCACCGCCCGCGGCCTTCACCACCCGGCGCAGGCCCGTCGGTGCCGTCGACCTGACCCCGGCGCCGGGAGCCGTCCCGCCGCCCCCGGGCGCGTACCGCGTACCGGCCCGCTACGGCTACCCCGAGACACCCGTCGAGACCACCACCCGGTTGCGCCCGGTCCCGCCCCGGCAGCGGTGGCGGGCACCCACGGCGGCCGCCTGCGTGGTCCTCGGACTCGGACTGATCGGCGGCGCGGTCACCGGTGCCTGGCTGACCGGCGACTCCTCGGCCGAGCCCACCCGGACCCCGTACACCACCGGCCGTACCGTCTGGCACAGCGTCCCCGTCGACACGCTCTTCCCGCGCACGCTCAAGGGCACCGGCGCCGGCCCCGGCGGTACGAACCGCACCTGGACCCGGCTCGCGGTCGCCCCCGACAGCGACTGTTCCACGGGGCTGGACCCGCTGCTGCGCACCACCCTCCGGTCCGTCGGCTGCGAGCGGATGGTGCGGGCCACCTACACCGACGCGACCCGCTCCTCCGTCACCACGGTCGGCGTGGTCGTCACCGAGGCCGACGCGGCGGGGATGCAGGCCCTGAGCACCCGGTTCACCGAGCAGCGGCTCGCCGCGCGCAAGGACCTGATGCCGCGCACGTACGCCCCCGAGGGCACCCTCGCCGCCGGCTTCGGCGACCGGCAGCGGGCCAGTTGGACCGTCCGGCCGCTCACCGAGGTCCCGGCCGTCGTCTTCGCCGTCTCCGGCTTCGCCGACGCGCGTACCGTCGCCGAGCCGCAGCCCGCCGACGCGGCGACGGAGGCGGGCGCCACCACGGACGTCGCCCAGGCCGGGCTCGGCCACGAGGCGAAGGGCATCGCGGACCGGGTGGAGCGAGGGCTGCGCAGGACCGTCACCGATCTCGTGGAGCCGCCCGCATGACCCGACGACGACCCCACCGCGTCCTCGCCGCGGTCTGCGCCGCCGCCGTCCTCGCACTCACCCCCGCCGCCCCCGCCCACGCGGACGCCATCCGCGACCAGCAGTGGGCCCTGGCCGCGATGCACACCGACCGCGCCTGGCAGACCACTCAGGGCCGGGGCATCACCGTCGCGGTCCTGGACACCGGGGTCGACGGCGACCACCCCGACCTCATGGGCCAGGTGCTCCCCGGCAGGGACCTCGTCGGTTTCGGCGCCGTGCGAGGCGACTCCTCCTGGGCGCTGCACGGCACCGCGATGGCCGGGATCATCGCCGGCCGCGGCAACGGCCCGGGGCGCGCCGACGGCATCCTCGGCGTCGCGCCCGAGGCCAGGATCCTGCCCGTCCGGGTGATCCTGGAGTCCAAGGACCCGGCCCGCGCCAAGGCCCGCAAGACCCGTGGCACCGCGCTCGCCCAGGGCATCCGCTGGGCCGCCGACAACGGCGCCGACGTCATCAACCTCTCCCTGGGCGACGACAGCGAGTCCGCCCACCCCGACCCGGGCGAGGACTCCGCCATCCAGTACGCCCTGTCCAAGGGCATCTCCGTGGTTGCCTCGGCGGGCAACGGCGGCGAGAAGGGGGACCGGATCTCCTACCCGGCCGCCTACCCCGGCGTGATCGCGGTCGCCGCCGTGGACGAGTACGGCACGCACGCCTCCTTCTCCACCCGCCGCTGGTACGCCACCGTCAGCGCGCCCGGCGTCGACATCGTCGTCGCCAACCCGGACGGCCACTACTACATCGAGTGGGGTACGTCGGCGGCCGCCGCGTTCGTCTCGGGCGCCGTCGCCCTGGTCCGCGCGGCCCACCCGGGCCTGGACCCGGCCCAGATCAAGAAGCTCCTCGCCGACACCGCCCGCGACGCCCCCGCCGGGGGCCGCGACGACGCCCGGGGCTACGGCATCGTCGACCCGGCGGAGGCCATCGAGGCGGGCGCCCGGCTGCGCCCCGGCGACCTCAGCGCCCAGGCCGCCACGGCGGGCCACCGCAAGAAGTTCTTCGGCCCTGGGCCGACCCCGCCGCCCGCCGACGACGACCCGGTCAACTGGGCGGCCCCCCTCGCGGGCGGCCTCGGCGCGGCCCTGCTGGCAGCGGCCGTCGTCCTGTGGCGCGGCCGGAACGCCCCCGGCCACCGCTGACCCTCCACCGCCCGCCCCTCCGGCCTCCGTCCCTTCCCCTCTCGGCCTCCGCGCCTTCGGCCTCGGCTCCTCGCCCCTCCGCCCCTCGCGCTTCGGCTTCGGTTCCTCGCCGCTCCGCCCCTGGCCCCTTCGGCCTCGGTTCCCCGCCCCTTCGGCCTCCGTCCCACCCGGCGGCCGGGGCCCCGCCCCCAGGCACTACCCTCGTCCCGTGGCGCTCAAGAACATCCCCGACTCCGGTTTCTCCGACGACGACGGCTCGGCCTCCCCCGCCCTGACCAGCGCGCTCGACGCCTGGTCGCGGGACGGCAGCGCCGTCGGCCCGGTCCTCGCGGCGCTCCGCGAGGCCCGGCTCCTGGTCCCCGTCGTCGCCGTCCTCGGTGAGGTGGAGGAGGACGAGAAGGGGCTGCGCCGCGAGAAGACCAGCGACATGGCCGTGCCCACCCTCAAGGCGGGGAACCGGCGCGCGCTGCCCGCCTTCACCTCCACCGACTCGCTGGCCCGCTGGGACCCCGAGGCCCGCCCCGTCGCCGTACCGCTGCACCAGGCCCTCCAGGCCGCCGCGCACGAGAAGGCCGACACCGTGGTGCTGGACCTCGCCGGGCCCGTCGCCTTCGAGCTGAGCGGCCAGGCCCTCCTGGCCCTGGCCGAGAACCGCACCAGCACCGACCCGCTCCGGGACCCCGTGGTGATCGACGCCGTACGGGAGGTCGTCGCCGCCGAACCCGCCGTGCTCCGCGCCCACCTCGGGGCGGGCCGGGCGGACGGCACCCTCGCCCTCGTCCTCACCCCGGACGCGGTCCCCGCCGAGGCCGCCCGCCGGGTCGCCGAGGCGCTCTCCCGCAGCGAGGCGCTGCGGG